>JALHUC010000627.1 GCA_022865845.1 bacterium
CGCCATTAGGTCAAAACCGTAATGTTTGTGCTATATACGATTCTAAATTACAATAATGTTTCTCACAACTCCACAAAAGAGGGCATGTAGTACGGACATGGATGAATCCAGAATAAAAAAAATACTGGACGCGAGTCCGGATATGTATCTGATCATCGATGGGGACGGGATCCTGATCGACTTCAAACCATTTCGATTTTTTGCGCAGGCTTTGCCGCCCGAGGAGTTCCCAGGCAAATCGATTGGTGATGTATTACCTGAAGACCTTGCCGAAGTGGCGTTGACCAAGGCAAGAGAGGTCCTTAAGACGGGAGAGGAAGGCCTCCTTGAGTACAGCCTCCCTGTCAATGGTGTACCTCGTTTTTACGAGGCCAGGTTCACACCCTTTGATGAGAATCAGGTCCTGGTCATGATCCGGGACGTGACGGATCGACGAAGTTCCATGCAGTCCGCCCAGGCACTCATGAACGCTTCTGAGGATCTCTTCCTGCTTCTGGACAGGCAGGGGTACATCATGTCCATTAACCAGAGTGCCGCCGATTACTACAAAAAGACACCGGAGCAGATGGAAGGGTCACTTTACTGGGATCACATCTCACCGGAAAGGGCGCGCGTTCGCAAGGAGCGATTGGAAAAGGTTTTTCAGTCGGGCGAATTGACCAGGATGGTTGATCTGTCCGGTGATAGGATCTACGAGGTCTCATGCAACCCTGTTCCAGGGCTGTCCGGAGACCGCCGTTACGTGGCATATTTTGTCAAAGATATCACCAACCAGGTTAAAGACGAGCAGGAGTTGGTCGAATCGGAGGCCCGGCATCGGCGTCTCTTCGAGAACAATCCGGTGCCCATGTATATCTACGACACAAGCACTCTGATGATACTGGACGCCAACGCGGCTATGGTTGACAGCTATGGATTCACACTGGAAGAACTCACCTCAATGACGATCACCGATATCCATCCACTTGAGGATGCTTCCAAGGTCATGGAGAACGTCACCGATCTGAAATCAAAGCAGGTTTACCTGGGGGTCTGGCGGCACACCAAGAAGGACGGTTCCCTCATCGATGTGGAGATAACCAGCGGAGATTTCCCCTACGAGAACAAGCCCGCCCGCCTGGTCCTTTGCAACGATGTGACGGAAAAGATCAGAATTCAAAAGGCTCTTGAGGAGAGCGAGGAACAATACCGGGACCTGTTTGACTATAACCCTCTCCCTTTGTTTATAACAGATCAGGAAACCTTGGAGATCCTCAACGTCAACCGGGCTACCCTTGACCATTACGGGTATGAGAAAGAGGAAATGCTGAACCTGAATGTAAAGGATATTCGTCCACCTGAAGACATCGAGAAGGTGGTGGGAACGTTTCAGGACATAGTACCCGTGAAAAGAGCAGGAGTTTTCAGGCACCTGAAGAAAGATGGCACTATAATGCTCATGGATATCACCGCCATTGAGGTCAACTACAAGGGTAGAAAGGCAAGACTTGCCCTGTGTAACGATGTCACGGACCAGATCCAGGCCAGGAAGGCCCTTGAGGAGAGCGAGGTAAAGTTCCGCAGCATCGTGGAATCCTCCCCCATGGGGATACACATATACCATCTGGATGACGATGACCGTCTCATTTTCTCCGGCGCAAACTCCGCAGCCGATAAGATCCTTGGAGTGGACCACGATCGGTATCTTGGATTGACTATAGAGGAAGCCTTCCCGGGCTCAACGGGCACGGAGATCTCCAACAGGTACCGGGAGATATGCCTCAGCGGCAAACCGTGGCATACCGAGCAGATCAACTACAAGGATGATCAGATCAACGGTGCTTTTGAGGTGTACGCCTTCCAGACGGTGCAGCGCTCCATGTCGGCGTTGTTTCTCGATATTACGGAAAGGAAAAAAGCCCAGGAGGCCATTGCCGAGAGCGAAGAGAAGTTCAGAAAAGCGTTCCTCACCAGTCCCGATCCCATGACGATCAGCCGGTTAGAAGACGGGGTCCTGCTGGAGGTAAACGAAGGCTTTGTCAATACAACGGGGTACAGTCTGGAGGAGTGCCTGGGTAAATCCACCATCGATCTCGATTTATGGGTTGAGGATAAACAGCGCGATGATTTGGCCAGTGAGCTGAAAGAACGCGGCAAAGTCGAGAACATGGAGATCAACATACGAACCAGGGAAGGAACCATAAAAAGTGCCCTGGTATCTGCGGCCATAATTAAAATCAGCAACGTCCCCAGGATGTTCACCATCTCCCGCGATATCACCGAACTGAAAAAGACAGAGGAGGCTCTTTTAAAGAGCGAGGAACAGCTGCGCGCCTCTCTGGGCGAAAAGGAGATACTGCTCAAGGAGATCCACCACCGGGTGAAGAACAACCTCCAGGTCATCTCCGGTCTCCTGGATCTGCAGGCCCACCACATCGGCGATCCAGCGGGACGCGAGATCTACAAGGAGAGCCAGAACCGGGTTATCACCATGGCTCTCATCCATGAGGAACTCTACCAGAGCGTTAACCTTTCCCAGGTTGATTTTTCCGAATACATACAGAACCTGTGCGAAAATCTCATGATCTCCTATGGAGTGAACCGGAAACGGATCAAGCTGGATATCAGCGCTGAGAAGACCGACATGGTGGTAGATACCGCCATCCCGTGCGGCCTTATCATCAATGAACTGATCACCAACACCTTGAAACACGCATTTCCCAACAAGCGAAAAGGGACGATCAGCCTCTCCTTCAAGCAGCTGAAAAACAAG
>JALHUC010000628.1 GCA_022865845.1 bacterium
GATTGGTCCAGTGAAGAGTTGGCTCTGGGCGCAGTGAATGCTCCTGCAGGGCCCAACGACAACTTCCTGTCCGCCAAAAAGATCAGGATCGAAGTAATAAGGTTTCTCTCAAGGTTTTAGAAATTACTAAATGTATCCGGGAGGTTGGGAGATTTGAAAATACATATGAAAATCGTGGTCTTGCTGTTTGCCTTGCTATTACCCTTGTTGAACCTTTCCTGTGCGGGAACATCTGAGCGGAAGGCAACCGATCAGAGAGAAGGCGAGATTCACATGAAGTTGGGCTCTAACTATCTGAGTAAGGGTAATGTGGAACTGGCTTTATTCGAGCTTACCAAGGCATCGAGACTGATCCCCAGGGAGCCGGATGTCCATTTCGCTCTCGGTACAGTGCATCTTCTACGTGAGGAACCCGAGTTGGCTGTGGAGGAGTTTCAAAAGACAATAGATCTTAACAAAAAACACGCTGATGCCTACAACAACCTTGGGTACGCCTATCTGAAGCTGGGGCGGTGGGATGAGGCCATTGAATCCTGCCAGAAGGCCCTGGAGGAAGTAAATTACGACACGCCTGAGAGGGCCATGACCATCATCGGTTGGGCATACTACAAGAAGGGCGAGTCAGCAAGAGCTCTGGAAATGTTGAAAAGGGCTCTCAACATCAAGGACAATCAGCCTGACACCGAGAACAGGATTGCAACGATCTATCTGGACGAGGGCAGGTATGACAAGGCCAAGACAATCCTGCAGGACCTAACGAAGAGATTGCCCAAGTTTGCAGGCGCAAGGCTTAATCTGGGTATCGTATATTACAAGGAGAAAGATTTCGTGGCTGCAAGACGGGAATTCAATGTGGTCGTGGATCTTGTTGATCGAAACAGCGAGGAGGCCAGACTTGCAAGAGGCTACCTGGACCTCATCGAGTGAGGCACTCCTCCTTGCCAGGGAACTGGGGGAAAGGATCAGAAGCAGCAGGACCGATGTGGCCATGGAAGTCAATGATCTGGCCACCCGAACAAGGATTGGAGCCAGATACCTGCACTCCATGGAAGAGGGTAATCTGGATGATCTTCCTGGACCGGTTTTTATCAAAGGCTTCATAAGGGCAATCTGTACCGAGCTCGGAAGTGATCCCTTGCCTCTCATGGATCTCGTAGACCAGATCTATGCCGAAGAACCTGCAGAGGAGGCTAATGGAACCAGCGGTTCCAAAAGGATAATGCCCCTCATCCTGTCTGGAATTCTTTTGGCGGTCCTAGTCACCGGCGGCATTCTTCTTCATGGGGGTGACAAAAAAGGTGAGGATGGGGTACAGGAAAAGGGAACAGTTCAGACTGAAGCTGCGGAACCGTTAGCTCCGGAGGTGGCCCAGGAAGGGTTTGCCAGGGAAGAGCCGATAATAGATCTGGACCTTTTTCTGAGAGCAACTGAAAAAACATGGTTGAGAATCCAGGCGGATTCATCCGAACCGTGGGAAACGACCATGAAATCGGGAGATGAGATCAGACTCAAGGCCGTGGACAGGGTGACCCTGTTTATAGGTAATGCCGGTGGTATACTGTTTGAGTTAAACGGAAAACGGTTCGGGCCGCTGGGAACTCCGGGCCAGGTCATTTCCAATTATGTGATCACGAGGGATAATTTATAATAATTCAGAGTGTAAAGTGCAGGGTGCAGAGGAAGGAACAAAAGCAAGTATAAGTATAAGTATAAGTTAACTGCATTGACCCAACTTCTACTTCTACTTCTACTTCTACAGTCATTCCTATCTTCTCCCTCTGATAATTAATTACAGTATATTATATTTGCGGCCCAGTCCTTTGGGTCCCTTGGAACTTGGAACTCGAGCGATACGAGTAGCTCCGACCGCAGCGAGGCTCTAATGGTCATCAGCAAACTGCGAAATATTGGTGTTATTGCCCACATTGATGCGGGCAAAACCACTACTACAGAGAGAATCCTCTTCTACACAGGAAAGATCCACCGCATGGGTGAGGTAGATCTGGGATCGGCGCAGATGGACTGGATGCCTCAGGAACAGCAGCGGGGGATAACCATCACCTCCGCCTCCACCACCTGTATCTGGGAAGATCACACAATCAACATTATAGATACTCCGGGACACGTGGATTTTACAGCCGAGGTAGAACGTTCCCTTAGAGTACTCGACGGAGCTGTAGCTGTTTTCTGTGCAGTTGCTGGCGTCCAACCCCAGTCGGAAAAGGTGTGGAGACAGGCTGAAAAATATAGTGTACCAAGATTGGTTTTTATTAATAAAATGGACAGGATAGGAGCAGACCATCATAAAGCACTTGAAGGTATGCGAGAAATTCTGGGGGCCGTTCCTCTGCCTGTTCAGATGCCAGTAGGGATCGAATCCAACTTCGCGGGGGTTATAGATCTCGTAAACATGGTGAACCTGTGTTGGGTAGATCCTGAAGGAGAAAAGATCGAGAAGGGGGAAGTTCCCGAAGAGTATCTGGATCCGGCCCTTAGATCGAGAGAAAAGCTGATTGAGACCCTGGCAGAGCATGATGACCGGATAATGGCTCTCTATCTGGATGAGAAGGAGGTGCCTGCGGTTCTTGTGCAGGAGGCTATCAGAAAGGGAACGATAAAAGGCAGCTTCGTCCCCGTATTATTCGGATCTTCCCTGAAAAAGAAAGGCGTGCAGCCTCTTCTTGACGCCATTATCGGTTATCTGCCCTCACCTGAGGATCTGCCTCCTGTGAAGGGAAAATGGAAAGAACAGGAAGTTGTCAGGCTGCCGGAAGTTGACCAGCCGTTCTCAGCGCTGCTGTTCAAGGTAATGGCATATGCAGGGAGACCAACGCTTTATTACCTGAGGGTATATTCGGGGCGTTGCGCACTGGGTGACAGGATGCTTAATACCAGAACCCAAAAGGCCGAACGCGCCATGAAAATAATGCGGATGCATGCCAATCGGCGGGAGGAGATCAGGGAAATGGTGGTCGGAGATATCCTGGCTCTTGTGGGTCTGAAAAATGCCAAAACCGGTGATACCTTTTGCGATCCTGAAAGCCCCATAAGTTTTGAGGAGCCCATCTTCCCGCAACCGGTGATTTTTGTGTCCATTGAACCTAAAAGCGTAAAAGATCAGGAAAAACTCATGAACGTTCTGGATGTTCTGGCTGAAGAGGATCCCACATTTCAGGTTCGTGTGGATGAAGAAACGGGTCAGGTGATTCTCAGTGGAATGGGTGAGCTTCACCTTGAGGTTCTTTCAGAGCGATTATTTACCGAATTTAACGTTCAGGGCAGGGTAGGGAATCCCCAGGTGTCCTATCGGGAAACAGTAACAAAAACCGTAAAGGTCACTGACAGGTTCGCAAGAGAGATAGCAGGAAAGGACCAGGAGGCCACAGTCACCCTCCAGGTCCAGCCTTTGCACATGGGCGGTGCTGTGAAGTTCGAGGATCAGGTCGCTGATGGGAAGATACCGCCTGAAATGAAACGTGTTATCGAGCAAGCGGCTTTGGAGGCCGCATCCAGTGGCGTCAAGGCAGGATACCCTGTTATCGATATGAAAATCATCCTGCTTGATGGCGAATATCATCCTGATCGGTCAACCGATGTGGCCTTTATAGCGGCTACATCCAACGCCCTGAACCAGTGCTTGCGGGATGCTGGCCCGGTCCTGCTTGAACCGGTCATGGCTGTGCAGGTTGAGACTCCGGATGATTTTACAGGAGATGTCATGGGAAGCCTGACCCACCGCCGCGGTATTATCGAGGGGATAGAAAATCAGGGTCAGGTGGAGGTGATCAGCGGGAAGGTTCCTCTCCTTGAGATGTTTGGCTATACGACCAGCCTGCGCTCCCTGACTCAAGGCCGGGGGAGTTTCACCATGGAACTCGCGCATTACAGAGAGGTGGAAGGTTGATGGACTTGGAAAAAGTCCATCAAGCAGGATGTACACTAAGTGTGCATCCTGGGGCGGGGGCCACGCCAGTCACGCCACAGGCGTGATGACCGCCGTTAATAAAGCTTAAAAATACTTTTTGCGAGGTAATAAATAGATGGCTGAAGTAATTGTCTTCACCGATCTGGACGGCACTCTTCTGGACCATAAGTCCTATGGTGTAAGAGCAGCGCTGCCGGCAATTGACCTGCTGGTCCGGAGAGGAATTCCCATAATACCTGTCACCAGCAAAACAGCAGCAGAGACACGCCCCTGGGTAAAGCTGCTCACTCTGGAAGGGCCGTTTATTTGTGAAAACGGCTGCGGTGTTGTTATTCCAGCAGGTTGCCTTAAGGGCAGACCGGAGGGGGCGGTGGAAGAGGATGGAGAATGGAGGATATCTCTGGGCGCTGGCATTGGGGAAGCCAGGCGTGGCCTGGAGGAACTGTCTGAAATGGCAGGATTTTCCTACAGATCCTTTGGTCAGATGTCGGCTGATGAGTTGTCTTCCCTCACCGGCCTGGCCGGAAAAGAGCTGGATCAGTGCCTGGCCAGGGAGTACGAGGAACCATTTATCATTCTTGAAGAACACGATGCCGACTTCATAGGAAAGAAAGCCGCTGAAAAGGGGTTCCACCTCTCAAAGCGTGGGCGGTTCTATCACCTGACTTCCGGTTGCCATAAGGGCGAAGCTGTAAAAATACTGGCTAACCTCTATAGGGAAGAACTGTCTGATCCTTTCTTCGTAGGTATTGGCGACAGTTTCAACGATCTGCCTATGTTCAATTCTGTAGACATGCCTTTCCTTGTCCAGAAGCCGGACGGCACCTACGATCCACTCGTCCCGGAAGATGCTGCCTGCAGAGTCAGCGGGGTCGGGCCCAGAGGATGGCGTGCCGCTGTAGAAAAGGTAATGACCCTTGGATAATGCTGAGTCAAGAGCGCTGATGGTTGCCGAGAGGATGGGGTACAGCTTTCAGAGTGAGGAGCTTCTGACCGAGGCCATGACCCACCCGTCAGCGGTGAAGGAGGGTAGATGTTCGGGCCCTGATAATCAGCGGTTGGAATACCTGGGGGACGCGGTCCTGCAGTTGGCAGTCTCCCATCTTCTCATGATGCGTTATCCTCTCGCGGGAGAAGGGGACCTCAGCTTTCTGAGGGCCGAGATGGTCAGGAGAGAGAACCTTGCCGATGTGGCCGGCGAGATAGAGCTTATGGAGATGGTGCAGGTTGGACCGAGTTTGGAGTCTGCTCCTAGGGTTGCTCGGAGAACAGTAACAGCAGATGCATTAGAGGCCTTGATTGGAGCCGTTTATCTGGACGGTGGGTGGGACCATGCCAATGAACTGGTGACAACACTTTTCACAGAGGTGCCGGAGCCGGGTGAGCAGTTAAAAGGTTCCAAATCCTCCCTGCAGGAACTCCTCCAGGCAAGGTTTAACGGTGAGGTTCCGAGGTACGAGGTTACGGAAAATGATCTGGTGTCAGGTGACATGAGGTTTTCGGCCAAAGTCTATCACAGGGAGCATTACCTCGGCTCAGGTATAGGCAGGAGTAAAAAACGCGCCGAGGAAGCGGCTGCCTTAATAGCCCTTGAACAGTTCAGGGAGGATGTATGAAGGGATTCAGGTCAGGGTTTGTGGGCATACTCGGGCGGCCAAATGTTGGGAAATCCACTCTGCTAAACCGACTGTGTGGTGAGAAACTGGCTATCACATCTTCCAAACCGCAGACGACCAGGAACCGCATTGTAGGTGTTCTTCATCAACCTGGTTCGCAAATAGTGTTTCTGGATACACCGGGGATGCACGAAACAGATCGCGCCATCAACAGGTACATGCAGCAGGTTATTGCCAAGGTGGCAGCCGATGTGGATATCGCGGTTTATATGGCGGATGTCACAAGAGCCCACGGGCGGGAGGACGGTTTAACGCTTTCCATGCTGCCGGCCGATACCCGGGTACCGGTCCTGCTTGTTGTAAACAAGGCGGACCTGGTCGGTTCCGAGCAGGTAGCTGAACGGGTGGAACTCCTGGAAGGGCTGTTCAACTTTTCGGGTACCTTCATCACCAGCGCTATAACCGGAGCCGGGACAGACCAACTCGTAGAAAAAATCTCCCTCATGCTGCCGGAGGGGGTTCCCTATTTCCCCGAGGACATGGTTACCGATCAGCCTCTGGGTTTCAGGCTGGGGGAAATCGTGCGCGAGAAGCTTTTCGACCTGACCAAGGATGAGATACCATATTCCACTGCCGTCGTTGTGGAACATATGGCGACAAGGGAAGACGGTCTTTTGGAATTGGGTGCTACCGTTTTCATTGAAAAAGAGTCCCAAAAGGGAATTATTATCGGGAAAAAGGGGAGTATGCTCCAGAAGGTCGGTACCGCGGCCCGTCTCGAAATTGAGAGCCAACTCGGGAGAAAGGTTTACCTGGAACTATGGGTCAAAGTCAAAAAAGGGTGGACTGATCGGGAGGGACTGTTAAGACAAATGGGGTACGAATAAAAACAGCGTGGCGGTCGCAGAGGAAAACCCCATGGATTAGTGCACTAGTGCACAGGTGCACATGTGCACTGGAGGAATAGAAAATGTTTATAAGCAAAGTCGACACCCTGCTCGAAAGCATAAGGAAACTTACCAGGCGGGGTGCCTACCAGAATGTAAAGAATATCCTGGAAAAACTTCATGCGGCCGACGTTGCCTACCTTTTCCGGTACCTCAACGAGGGGGAACAGCATAAAGTCTTCGGCCTCATTGCGGATAGTGAGATGGCCTCCGAGATCCTGAGCCAGGTCGATTCACCCACCAGTGCCCGTATCCTCACCAGGCTGGAACGCGAACAGGCAGCCGAGATCCTCCATGGGATGGACCCGGATGACAAGGTCAGCATCCTTGAGGATATAGCGGAGGAGGTCCGGGACGATATCCTGGCCCATCTTTCGGAGTCGGATGCCGAGAGCATCGAAGAGATGTTCCAATATCCAGAGGACAGCGCCGGGCGGATCATGAACACCAACTATTTCGCGCTTCAGGAGGACGTGACGGTCTCGGATGCCATCAGCGAACTCCAGAAAAAGGGAGCAGACGCTACAGAGATGGTCTTTTACGTCTATGTGGTGGATTCGAGAAACCACCTGATCGGAGTTTGTTCCCTCAGGCAGCTTCTCCTGGTGCCGCCATCCCACACGGTTATGAGCGTTATGGCCCACGATGTCGTTAGCGTCAGCGCGGAAACAGACCAGGAAGACGTCGCCAGGCTCGTGGAGAAGTACGATTTCCTGGCTGTCCCGGTGACGGACGATGAGAACAAGCTTTTAGGCATCGTCACCGTTGACGATGTTATTGATATCATCAGGCACGAGGCCACCGAGGACATCCTGAAGATGGTGGGTACGGGTGACGAGTACCTCAACCGGTCCGTTTTTAGAAGGGCGCGCATGAGGATGCCGTGGATGCTGGCTGCCTTCGTTGGAGAGATCATCGGTATCCAGTTCCTCAACATGTACAACGTGACCCTGGAAAAGATCGTTGCGCTGGCGCTCTTCCTGCCTATCATTATTGCCATGGGCGGCAATATCGGCGCTACCTCCATGACAATCGTGGTCCGGGGCCTGGCCACCGGAAGGATCGCCGTCAAGGAACTCCGGGTCGTTATCCTGAAAGAGCTCTATGTTGCGTCGATCCTTGGAGTCCTGTACGGGCTCATGCTCGCGGCATTGGCATATTTCCAGTTCGGGGATGTGAACTATCTCGGCTTTGTGGTGGGATTGAGCATGCTCATCTCCATGCTCATGGCGGCTGCCATCGGAACTCTGATGCCCATCCTGCTCCATCTTCTGAAGATCGACCCGGCCGTGGCCACCGGGCCCTTTGTCACCAGCACTGTCGACAGTCTCGGGATCCTCATCTACATGGCGCTGGCTACCGCTATCCTTATGTAGGGCGCTATGAGGTCCAGCATCACTACCGAGGCCGTCGTCCTGACAGTAACGGATGTCGGGGAAGAGGACAGGATCCTGACCTTCCTCACACCGGATATGGGGCTGCTCTGCGCAGCAGCGACATCGGCCAGAAACCTGAAAAAGGGCAGGGCCGCCCCGTTGGACCTGTTCGTCCAGACCCGCCTCACCATCAGTATTCCCGGGAAAGAAGGGAAGCTGAAGCGAGTCGGCTCTACCGAGATGATCGATCCTTTTCTTGGCATCAGGGCCGATTACAGACGCCTTTGCGCCGCATCCTACATGGGTCAGACTGCTGCTCACTGTATTCAGGAAGATGATCCGTCATCAGGGACTTACGATCTTATCCTCTACTGCCTGCGTCGTCTTGATACTGCGGCGGCCCCCTTCGGGGTGATGCTTCTGTTCGAGGTAAAGCTTCTCCGGGAAATGGGGATTCTCCCGGAATTTACCCATTGCATAAAATGCATGGAAGTGATGGGCGGGGAAGGGTACCTGGATGCAGGGAGAGGAGGGGTTCTTCACCGGCAATGTTCTGCCGGGGAGTACAAAGGGATCCTTTCCGGGGGAGACCTGGCGGTACTTCGATACCTCTCCGAGCGAAGCCTTTCGGCCGTTTCCAGGCTTTCAGTAAAGGAGGAGGACGCCATGCGGATCTTTGATATTTTGCATCCCTTCTCGGCCCACCACCTGGGTTATGAATCAAAGGCGCTGAAGATGCTTAAAAGATAATTCCAGATTCCAAATTTCAGATTCCAAAGGGGAATCGGTGAAAGGTGAACAGTCCCGCCATTGGCGGGATTCACTTTTCACGATTCACCAGACTTTGTCAGCACCACGCGCCCCGAACTCCCCACTGCTCTTCCTTTGGACCTTGGACGTTGGACGTTGGACTGCTCTTCACCTTGACATCAAAGCGGTTTCCCTGTTTATTATTCATTCTTTTGCATTAGAGCCTTTTGGATGTTTTTCGGAGAAAGGGATAAGCACAAATGAAGAAAAAAACCTATCA
>JALHUC010000629.1 GCA_022865845.1 bacterium
CATTTCCGTGCCACAATAGTGGGTCATCCCGGCAGAACAGTAAAAGAATGTAACGTACTGTAATAATGGAATAAATCGAGTTTCTAGCACCCCGTCAACCAAAAGAGCCCGGGACGATCCGCTGAAAACTGACATTTTTTGCGGATTGTTGCCTAGAATGGTCAGGGGAAAGACAGGGTTTGAGGTTTGAGGTGTGAGGTTTGGGGTTTGAAGTCTAGAAAAGGCAGTGGGGAAGGCGAAGCGCGAGGTGCGCAAAAATGAGAACCGTGGAAAACCCATTGAAACTCGGGTCATGAACCTGATAAACAGCACTCAGGAAAAAAGCCGTGCAAAGCTTTTCAACTTTGGACCTTGGACATTGGACGTTGGACTTATAGAATTAGCCCTTCTGGGCTAATTCTATGAGCACCCCTCCCGTAGACTTGGGGTGCAGGAACGCTACCAGTGTCCCGTGGACACCGTGCCTGGGTACCTTATCCACCAGTTGAACTCCGGCCGCCTCGAGCCTTTTCAGCTCCGCCCGGATGTCGTAGACCTCGAAGCACAGATGGTGGATCCCCTCCCCCTTCTTCTCGAGGAATTTCGCCATGGCGCTGTCGTCGGCCACCGGTTGGACCAGCTCCACGCTGCCGCTTTCCATGGGCAGGAAGGCTACCTTCACCCCGAAACCGGGAACATCGTCAACGCTCTCGACTTCAAAACCGAGGTTCCGGTAGACCTCGATGGAGGCTTCAAGATCCTCTACTGCAATACCGATGTGGTCGAGTTTGGGTTTGTTCACTCTTTCTCCTCGTGCATGCGTGGGTGCGTAAAGCGTGATGGCGTAAAAGCTCCTTCGCAATTACGCACGCACTCTCTACGCACAAACGTGATTCATTGCGGCTTGTGTACCCCAAATACTTTCCGCAGTGAATCAGAAACCTCCCCCAGCGTCGCGTAGGCGCTCACCGACTCGCGGATGATGGGCATGAGGTTGTCGGCCCCTTTGGCCGCGTCCACAAGGGCCCGCAACCTGTCGTCCACCTCGGTCTGATTGCGGCGGCTCCGTACAGCCTGGACCCTCTGCACCTGGGCTCTCTCCAGCTCAGGGTCCACCTTGAGAAGCTCACCGGCGAACTCCTCTTCTTCCACAATAAAAGAGTTGACTCCTACCACGATCTGATCCCCCGATTCTATCTCCATCTGGTAGCGGTAGGCCGCCTCCTCTATCTCCTTGGCCTGGAACCCGGCCTCGATAGCCTTCACCGCACCGCCCAGCCGGTCAATGCGTTCAATGTACTCTCTGGCCTGAGCCTCAATGGAACCGGTCAAGGCTTCGATGGCGTAAGAACCTGCAAGAGGGTCGATGGTACTGGCAACGCCGCTTTCACCGGCTATGATCTGCTGGGTTCTGAGGGCGATGCGCACAGATGCCTCGGTGGGCAATGCCAGGGCCTCGTCTCTGGAGTTGGTGTGCAGAGATTGGGTCCCGCCCAGAACAGCGGCCAGAGCCTGGATAGCAACACGGACCACGTTGTTCTCCGGCTGCTGGGCGGTGAGGGAACAGCCCGCCGTCTGGGTGTGGAAACGGAGCATCCAGGAATCGGGATTCTTCGCGGCAAACCGGTCCCGCATGATGCCAGCCCACAGGCGCCGGGCCGCCCGGAACTTGGCCACCTCCTCCAGAAAATCGTTGTGCACGTTGAAGAAGAAGGACAGCCGTGAAGCGAAAAGGTCCACGTCAAGGCCGCTTTCAATGGCAGCCTGGACGTAGGCGATCCCGTCGGCCAGAGTAAATGCAACCTCCTGGGCTGCCGTGCTGCCCGCCTCCCGAATATGGTAACCGCTAATGCTGATAGTGTTGAACTGGGGCATCTGGTCTATGCAGTAGGCAAAGATGTCGGTGATGATCCGCATGGATGGCGCGGGGGGAAAGATGTAGGTACCCCGGGCGATATACTCCTTAAGGACGTCGTTCTGGATCGTGCCTCTGAGCTTTGCCGACGCGACCCCCTGCTTCGCCCCAACCTCCGCATAAAAGGACAGAAGGGTCGAAGCCGTTGAATTGATCGTCATGGAGGTGCTGACCTTGTCGAGGGGGATCTGGTCAAAGAGTGTCTCCACATCGTCAAGGGAATCGATGGCCACACCCACCCGGCCAACCTCTCCCTCCGCCATAGGGTGGTCCGAGTCGTACCCCATCTGGGTGGGTAGATCGAAAGCCACGGAAAGCCCCGTCTGGCCCTGGTCGAGGAGGTATCGGTAACGCAGGTTCGATTCCTGGGCCGTGCCGAAACCGGCGTACTGGCGCATAGTCCAGAACTGACCCCGGTACATGCTTGGCCGCACGCCTCGAGTAAAAGGATACTCCCCCGGGAACCCGAGATCTGTCGTGTAATCGAGGTCCTGAACATCCGCCGGGGTGTAGAGGGGTTTGACCTCCTGCCCGGAGATCGTGGTGAATTTATCTTTCCTCTCGGGCCTCTTCTCGACGGCGGGCCGGTAGGTATCCTTTAACCACCGCTCGTTTTCTTCTTTATCTTTTGAACTCATATTGAGTCACTCCCGGTATAAGAGTGGGAGAGGGGGTGAGAGGGCGAGGGGGAGACAGTTCGCATGTTCCCCGGTCCTCCAGTTCCCCACTCCGAGTGTTTGATAGTGATTTTACTCATCGCTATTTACCACGGGGTCAACTTCGGCATGATCTTTCTCATGCTTATTTAAGGGTCCGTGGCAAAGGAGCTGACCACACTCCGAGCAAATCCCACCGCCGGCGGTTTCGAACTCAACACCGCATTCGGAACATTTCCAGGGAACAATCTCTTTACCGTTTTTCATATCGCTTTGGTTTTAAGGCGAGGGAGAGTGGGTAAGATGCAAGGCCGCAGGGAGGAGGAAACCGGCGGTCCCGCCTGTGGCGGGATCGAGGCTTTCCGACGACTGAGAACGCAGCAGATTACCCTCTATCGCTCGCCGCATAAAGCTACTCCACAACCACCAGGAGCGTGCCCGCTTCAACGGTCGCCCCTTCTTCAACTCCCACCTTTTTCACAACACCCGCCTTTGGCGATTTGATCTCGTTCTCCATTTTCATGGCCTCAACCACGAC
>JALHUC010000079.1 GCA_022865845.1 bacterium
ATGATAAGGGCGTTGAGGGTGAGAATGAAGTAAAGTGCACTAGTGCACCGGTGCACCTGTGCACAAATGACCCCCCTGCACTTCTTCTAAACCCAGTATTACTTTGCCAAAGTGGGGATAGAAGGTATGATTACCCTGCTGGGGATAAGGGTATGCCACAATTCACCCCCTGACCCCTTTGGTTCCCTGCCACAATTCACCCCCTGACCCCTTTGGTTCGCCCGAGTCACAAATCACGGTTCTTTTACCAATCACCGATCACCGCCCATTCCCATCTCTTGCAATTCTTCGATTTGCCCCCTAACATAGAACCGCAATGGGGGGTAAGGACTCTTCCCTGACTATTAATAGTAACGAATGTTGCTGATGGCCTTTTTTCTGGGCGGGGTGGTCAGGCCGGAGTCCCTAAGAAGCGAATACGGGGCGAAAACATGAGCATGAGCAGCTCACCTGCCAAGGTAACCAGGCCGGTTCTGGCGGATGTTCTCAGGCGTGAAAGACTCTTCAAACAGATAGATAGTTACCGCTCCAGGCCTATCACCTGGGTGGCAGGGCCTGCGGGCTCGGGCAAAACCGTTCTGGTTTCCAGTTACCTTGAGGACCGGAAGCTGCCTTGCCTGTGGTACAAGATCGACCAGGGAGACAATGACCCCGCCACCTTTTTCTATTATCTGGGACAGGCTGCCAAGGTAGCAGTGCCCAGAAAGCGAAAGCCGCTCCCCCTCCTGGCTCCAGAATACTTACCGGGGCTGGAGGAATTTACATTCCGTTATTTCGAGGATCTGTTCAATAGATTGAAATCGCCTTTTTTCATCGTATTCGATGACTACCAGGAACTTTCTGAAACCTCCCCTTTGCATTCGGTGATACGGAACGGTCTTACCAGGATACCGCAGGGAATAAACATGATTTTCGTCAGCCGCCATGACCCGTTGCCAGGTTTCAGCAGGCTGCGTGCAAGCAGAAAGCTGGGTCAGTTGGGAGGAGAAGATCTCAACCTGACGCTGGATGAGTTTACTAATATCCTGAAAATGACTGGGAAAAGAAAACTTACGCGGGAGGCAACGAATAGCCTTTACAAGAGATTAGGTGGCTGGCCAGCCGGTCTTATCCTTCTTCTTGAGCGGGAAAGATTACTGGGCAGCGATATCTCGGCATTCGATGCTGAATCTGCGGAAGATATATTTGACTACTTTGGGGAAGAGATCCTGGATCAGATCGATCCTGAAACTCGCAACTTCTATATCAAGACGTCTTTTCTGCCCAGGATGACCTCCAAAATGGCTGAAAGACTCACAGGTATTGAAAGGGCAGGAGACATCCTTTCCTATCTGAGTCGGCGTAACCTTTTTACTGAAAAGCACTTCGAGACTGAGCCGGTCTACAGCTACCATCCTATGTTCCGTGAATTTTTACAGGAACAGGCAAGGTCGACCCTGAAAAAAAAGGAACTGAGGAACTTGATGCGGGATGCTGCGGACATCCTGGCGGATCAGGAGCTTTACGAGGATGCAGCCGACCTTTTCAATCTGGCGCAGGATTGGGAAGGTCTCATGATGCTGGCAGTTCAAAGAGCACCGGTGTTAATCGCCCAGGGCCGCCATCGTACGCTCTGCGGCTGGATCGAAAAAGCCCCACTTGAGAACAGGGAAAGAAATCCATGGATCAACTACTGGTACGCCGCGGGTCTCCTGCCTTTTGACCTCCACGCAGCGAGAGGGAATTTCACCCGGGCCTACGATGAGTTTCTCCGCCGTGATGATCCTGCCGGCACTTTTCTGGCCTGGGCAGGTGTTGTGGAGACCTACAACTATGACTGGGGTGATTTTCAGCCTCTGGATCACTGGATAGAGGAACTGGAGAGAATCCTTTCACATTTCAAGGATCTCCCCTCTCGGGAGATCGAATCAAAGGTCGTGCTGGGAATGTTCACGGCCCTGATGTACAGGCAACCTTATTTCAACAAGACAGCAGTTTGGGGTGAACGTGCAAGGGAGTTGATCGAAAGGCCGGTAGACAAAGATCAGCAGATAATGATCGGCAATCAACTGCTCCACAGCTTTTACTGGATCGGGGATGTTTTCAAGAGTGAAGCCATAATCACCGTACTCATGCCCAGGATCCAATCCCCGGAGGCGATGCCCCTTTCAAAAATATACTTCTATTCCTTCAAGGCAGCTTTTGAATGGATGACCGGCGACATAGAAGAAAGCAATCGATCAACAATGGCGGGGTTAAAGTTAACCGAAAAAAGCGGGATACATTACTGGGATCTGTTCCTTCTTGGCTTCAGAACGTGCTGTGCTCTGAGTTCGGGGAGTCTTGAAGAGGCCAGAACGCTGATAGATCGGATGGAACCCCTGGTGAATCCGGATCGTCTCATGACGCACATGCAGTTTCGCTTCCTTACAGCCTGGGAAGCGCTCTTAAGAAAGGATTATAATGTAGCTGTCAGGGACGCTGGTCTCTGCGTTGAGCTGTCGAGAAAAGCCGGCGTCAGATATTCTCTTGTCGTGTGTCTGATATTCCAGGCTCAGGTTTTGTTGGCATCCGGGAACCTGAAAGAAGCCCTCAGGAGCCTTGATGAGGGTATTCGTCTTGCGCTCGAGTTTGCCGGTAGCGAGAAAAAAATAGCCCCTCTGGTTCGTTTCCTATATTTTCAGATCGTATCTCACCTGGCCATGATTCAAGGTAAGGAGAAAAAGGCGCTTGCGTTGATAGGGCAATTGATGGAATTCGGAAGAGAACGCCGGCTTATAAATGTGCCAGGTGCTCAATCTGAAGTCCTGGCTCAGTTGTGTGCAAAGGCCATGCAGGCACATATTGAAGAGGACTATGTTCGGACTTTGATCAATAAGTGTAATTTGGTGCCTGTCGGACCCCACGAAGATCTGGACAAATGGCCATGGCCTATGAGGATATTTACTCTTGGGCAGTTCAGGGTGGAGGTGGGGGGTAAAGATCTGGTCTTTAAGGGCAAGATACAGCAGAAACCCCTTTCACTTTTAAAGCTGCTTCTTTCCATGGGAGGATACGAGGTTCCCCAGGATGAGATTACCGATCTTATGTGGCCAAATGCGGACGGGGATATGGCCCACACCGCCATTACCACCACCCTCCACCGTTTGAGAAAACTGATCGGTATCAAAGAAGCCCTGATCCTTAAGGAGGGAAAACTTTCTCTGAACCCGGCGCTATGCTGGCTTGATGCCCGTGCATTTGCCGGTGTCGTGGAAAGATCTCTTGAAAAGCTTGAGAAAAAGGTTAGCCCAGCAGAACTAAGGGAGATCACGAACAGTGTTTTAGAGCTTTACGACGGACATTTCCTTTCGGCCGATACATTCCTGTCGTGGACAACCGCTAAGCGATCGGCATTAAAGAGTGAATATCTGCTCTTTCTAAGGAAGGTTGCCTTGTCATACCGGATCCTTGGAAAGTGGAAAATGGCTGCGGACTTTCTCGAAAAAACTATCTCTGAGGATGCCTCTTCTGAGGAGAATTACTGTGATCTGATGGAGTGTTATCTGAAGCTGAGCCAGCGTTCCAAAGCTCTGGCCGTGTATCATCGCTGTGTCGCAGCTTTGGATGAGACTATAGGTGTCAAGCCATCCAGGAACATGATCGCTTTATATGAAAGGGCTCTTTCCCAAACCTGACCCGCCGTTTAGTACCCGTCTATAATCTCAATTGGGGTCCCATTTCCGGCAACCTGGATTTGTGACCTGCCTGTGACTTACATGTAATTGCCAGGTAACTTCCCTGTCATACTCCAGTCAGTCTGTAACCGCTGCAGTCCGTTTTCCTATCTGACAATACCTTATTCAGCCCCTGAATATGCCCGCCTATAAATACTGTAGATTTCTTTAAAAAACAACAAGTTATGCCTGGCCACGGTTTTCGGGGTTACTGGGGCTTGCTGTCAAAAGTGTCATTTTTGTCGAAAATAAGTCTATTTATTCCTTTATGGTGTCAGGTATTGCCCATGATCGCTGTGGGATGATGAGGCTATGGAAAGAGGAGAAACGGTTCTGATTCGAGCAAGGGAGGATGAAATGAAAAACAGGCTGATGTCACTGGTTCCAGTAGTTGTTGTGGTTCTGGTTCTGGGTACGGTGTTACCTGCCGCAGCAGAACTGCCATGGCAGTTTGCCGAGCACACACGGTATATGGCTATGGGGGACAGCCTTACGGCTGGATATGGCGCTATTCCCCAAACCAACGGGTATGCATACGTACTCTATAAGACAGGAGCCATAGATACTGTGCCCAACACCCTTTTTACCAACTCGGCCGTACCTGGTGTGACCAGCTGGGAGGTGATGACCCACCAGGTACCTCAGGCAGCAATATTCAAACCCGACGTAGTAACTCTTACTATGGGCGGGAACGACCTTCTCACCATACTGTCTGGGGCTGATCCAGGGACAGTGCTGGGGCAGTTCGGGGGGAATCTTTTCAGCATCCTGATGGGCCTTTGCACCAGTTCTCCCGGTGTCCAGATATATGTAGGAAACCTGTACAGCGTTCCGCTTCCTATCGATCAGGATGTCGAGGCAGTTATTGGTGGGTTTAACTACGTGGTGGGTGATGTGACCTCCCAGGTCCATGATCTATTCCAGAATATGGGGTTGGGATGCGGAATCGAGGTTGCCGATCTCTACGGAGCGCTCCAGGGAAGGAAGGGGATGCTTCTTATTGAGCGCAACCAGGCAAACCCGTTTGAGATCCACCCCACCAACGCAGGGTACAAGGCCCTGGCCAAGGCCTTTGGGGAGGCCATGGCTGAGTGATAAATCACGAGGGGCCGGTGGGCATCCCTGTGAAGGATGTCCACCGGCCCCTGGGCAACACGGGAAAGGTATCCGAAATGAGAATCATCCGTTTCACCAAAAAGGGGATTTCGAAAGGAAACAGAGACAGCAGGTTCTTAACATGTCTATTGATGACCATTGTCTTCTCGATCGCCTCTTTTTATCCCATATTCACATCTACTGTATGGTGCGGGCTTCCCCAGAATACCTACTTGGGTTTTGGAACTGCGAAGTTCGGTCTTACCAGTGATCACCCGTCAATAGATTCGGCGAATGGTAACGGATACCAGCTTATCTTCGGAAGATACTCAGCACCATCATTTTCCGGTGAGATCGTTATGTCCGGAGGACTCCGTATCTCAACCGGGGCGGTTCCAAGCCCCTATTATCCTGAGGATTCTGCCGAGTACGGGTATTTTATGTTCGGGGGGCGCTATCATTTTATTGACCTGTCACAGAAGAATATTTCTCCATGGATCGGCCTTGCTTGGGGTTGGCACAACATAATGTGGGATACATATTTTTATGAGATCAGCGGCACAGGCCTGACTCCATACGCTGGCGTGGACATCCTGTTGGGGGACAGGGGAGGGCTTTTGCGTGCTGAGGTGAAAAGACACTCCTTCAGCGTGTCTTCCGGTTGGTATGGGGGGAATTACCATGTTGACGTTAACGAATT
The DNA here is from genome assembly GCA_022865845.1 of bacterium. GTDB lineage: Bacteria > BMS3Abin14 > BMS3Abin14 > BMS3Abin14 > BMS3Abin14 > JALHUC01. The sequence goes on from JALHUC010000079.1 coordinate 5,491, forward strand.
CAATATATCGCTTGGATACTTGTTCAGGTGAGCTTTTAGAATTTAATGATGTTTGCTCCATGTTCCTGACGGCGTCATGTTTTTCAGTTGGGGGATCGATATGCGCAAAACCGGGAGTATGATTCGAGAAGGGAAGCTGGTCATCCCGGTATTTCTCCTGATGGCCCTGATTCTCTCCTCGTGCTCAATGAAGCGGTATGCCGTCAACAGGATGGGAGACGCCATGGCGGGCAGCGGCGCCACTTTCGCCAGCGATGACAGCCCGGAGCTGATTCGGGCGGCCACGCCCTTCAGCCTCAAGCTCATGGAGAGCCTGCTGGAGGAAAGTCCTGAGCACACTGGCCTCCTCCTGGCGGCGGCCAGGGGATTCACCCAGTACGGATTTGCCTTTGCCGAACAGGATGCGGATGAGGTAGAAAATGTCGATCTTAATCGTGCCATGGAGCTGCGCCGCTATGCCCGTCGCCTCTACCTGCGGGCCAGGGATTACGGCCTGAGGGGACTGGAAACATCCCATAAAGGGATCCGCGCTGAACTCTATCGGGACCCGGAGGGAGCCGTCCAGGAACTTGACACGGAAGATGTGCCGCTCATCTACTGGACGGCTGCTGCCTGGGGAAAAGCCATTTCCCTTTCCAAGGATAACCCGGATCTGATCGTCGATCTGCCTCAGATGGAAGCGCTCATCTACCGTGCCCTGGAGCTGGATGAGGCCTTCGATAATGGGGCCATTCATGCATTTATGATCGCCCTGGAGTCGAGCCGAACGGGCAACACTCCCGAAAAACAGGAGAAGGTTCGTCACCATTTCCGAAGGGCCGTAGAACTCTCCCGCGGAGAGTTGGCTGCGCCGATGGTGTCCATGGCGGAAATCGTTTCGGTGGGCAACCAGGACAGGGAGGAGTTTACCGATCTCCTGAACAGCGCCCTGGCCATCGATGCCGACGCCATACCGGAGTGGCGGCTGAGCAACCTGGTCATGCAGCGCCGGGCAGCCTGGCTCCTCTCCCGGATAGACGATCTTTTTCTGGAATAGGTCTTGATAGGGTCGCAAAAAGTCCATTCGTGGCTTTTTGCTCAACGGAAATCGAAAAGTGTCATTTTCGCTTTCCTCACAAATCAATGACTAATGTTGCCGGTCATTGATTTGGGCGCCCCACGCGGGGCG
>JALHUC010000630.1 GCA_022865845.1 bacterium
CAGCCACAAAGGGACCGTGGATGTTGTGAGTACGGAAGGAAAAGGAACGACCATAACCTTTACACTGCCGTGGAAAGAAATAAAGGAAAGTCCAGAGGCCAAAGTCCAGAGTCCAGCGGATTAGAACTAATCTGGGTCCAGGGATTAAAGTTGGTTGTTTGGAGTTTAGGGTTTGATATTTGAGGTCTGGAAAGCGCACAAGTGAGTATGTGCGTATATGTGCGTAAAGGATGAATGCGAAAATCCTGACGCCAGCAATCACACACAATCCACTTACACAGGGCTTTCCACCGGTAAATTCATTCTGGACTCTGGACACTGGACTCAGGACTCTGGACTACCATTCATTGACACCCACCCATCCCGTTGCTAATCTTTTTATGTGCAGATGAAGATCGCACTCACCCAACTGGAGGTAAGGCATGACCGAGAAGAAAAAGGCAGAGAAAGCAAAAAAAATGGTTACCGAAGATGTGGAAAATTTTTTCCGTGATATATGGGGCAAGGTGGTGGAGTACGCCGCCCTTGGAGCCGAAGAGGCCACCAAAGTTTCTGTCACGGCCAAGACCAGGGTGGATATCGAGACCCTCAAGTTCAAGAGAGGAAAATTTCTCAAGATGCTGGGCGAACGATACTGGGACCTCATTGAAAAGGACTCGACCCTCACCGTGGCAGGCACCGGAGAGATCATCCGCCAGATAAAGGGAATCGACAAAGAGGTCAAAGGCTTGGAAAATGAGATGGCCAGAAAGACCGAGAAGGCTGAAAAGAAGGCCTCCAAGAAGAAGGCAGCTGCAAAAAAGCCTCCAAAGAAGCCTGCAGCTGCAAAAAAGGCAGCGCCTAAAAAAGCTCCAGCTGCAAAGAAGGCTTCTCCTAAAAAGACTGCCACAGCCAAAAAACCGGCTGCTGCCAAATCCACACCTGAGGAAACCGCGGTAGACGAATGAGTATCAGCTAAGAACGCCAGGATGCCCCGGCATCGCCGGGTTGTTTTTATCTAAACAGGGTTTTCTGCCGGGTTGACACCAAAAGCCGGTGGGAGTATATAGAACGTTCGTTTTCTTCATGGGGCTGTAGCTCAGCTGGGAGAGCGCTTGACTGGCAGTCAAGAGGTCCGCGGTTCGATCCCGCGTAGCTCCACCACTCGACGCATAAAAAGACCTGCTTCTAACGGAGCAGGCCTTTTTTTATTTGCTCGTGGCAGGCCGAGTTCGAAAGGCGAAGTGGCCCAAGGGTGGCCCAAGGGGGTCTACCATTGGTTTTAATTTTCATGCAGATCTCTCTGCGGCCCTCTGCGTTAAAGTTTTTTCTGAGATCGCTTCACTCAAGTGTCGGTTCGCGATGACAACCGGTTTTCCCTGCGACCCCTGCGCCTCTGCGAGAGACAGCACTTATCGCTTTTGTAGGAACCGTGCTTTCCTCAAGATTAACGCCTTCCTCTGCGTCCCTTCGCGAACTCTGCGGTAAAAAACATCGCCTTTATCGTAACCATAATACCGGGATTGCCGCGTCACGCTCGACCATCTCGATGCTCCTCGCAATGGCAGAAGCTTCCTCCTGACTCCCGGCTCCTGGGTACTGGCTCCTGAATTTCCGCCCTCCGCCCTGCCTTTACAATTTATCCACTCTCCCCCTATCCTTCCTCTGTTCCTTGGCCAGCTTCCGCCCTCCTGCGCCCTTCGCCTTGCGTCCTGCGCCCTTCGCCCTGCGCCCTCCGCCCTCATCCTCAGGCTCCTCCCCTTTAAACCTGCGGTACATTTCCTCCTGCACCTTGTTCCAGAAAAGATCTGGAGATACAGGAGTCACCCCCGCACTCTTCGCGACGTCAATGATCTCCCGGTCACCGGAAACGATCAGATCTGCCTGACCTTCCCGGCACATCTCCATGATGACGGAATCGGCGCTGCGCCCCTGGGGCGAATAGCGGACAGAAACCCCCCTGACCTTCTCGCTGTGGCCGCCCAGGTGGATCGATTCGGCGCCGTCGAATACAACAGTTATTGGATGGCCCTTTCCGGCCCGGTAGGCGGAAAGTTCAAGGGCGAGCCTGTCCCTTCCGGCCTCAAGGTCCTGGCTGTCCAGGGTCCTGAGCTCGGGGATACGTCTTATGAGGTTATAGCCGTCGATTACAATACGCATGGGCTTAATCCAATTTCAAATTTCAAAAATGATTGATCCAAGATCCAAGAGCTAAAAAGGGCTGCCTCGCGCCCGCTCCCACGTCTTCGGCGTGATCGCTCAAGACACTAAGAAGCTTGATTCCACATTCAGCATTCCGAATTGAGCATTAAAGACGTAAATCCTCAATTCTAAATTCGCAATCCGGAATTAGTCCTCCTTTGCGTCTCTGCGCGAGACCGATTTTTGATCTTATTCTGCGTTCTGCATTCTGCGTTCCGTCTATTAATCCTTTCGCACTGCCCTTCCACCTGACTTCTATTTATGATACACGAATAGACAGAGAATCGTTATGGATACCTGCCTACGAAGATTTCCCGTCTTTTTCCTAACCATTTTCCTGGTTCTTTTACCTGTTGTTGACGCTGCCGCCAAGCCGGAGCTTTTTCCCCTAAGCCCGGGCAGCACCTGGACCTACCGGGATCTGGAGGGGAACCTTGAGACCCTGGCCATCAGCCAGGTATTGGAAACAAAGGGCATCCCTCTCATTGAAGCATCCTACGACAGCAACAGACCCTTCTATTATATCCTGGGAAGCGAGGGGATCTTCCGGCTTCAGCCTGCTTCAGGGAACACCCCTGGTGACCCACGGGGAGATCTCACCCTGCTCCTGCGGTGGCCCCTGGATCCCGGGCAGACCTGGCAATCGCCCTGGTCCGATCCGCCCCTCTCCTTCACAGTACTTGATCGCGGGCCGGTAAAGGTGGCAGCGGGAATTTTCCGCGATGGCATCAAGATCGGTTACAGACCCGCTTCAAGTCCCATCTACCAGGGCTATATCTGGTTCAAACCCGGCATCGGGTTGTTGGCCCAGGAGGAGAGCGCCCACCGCACGGAACTCGTTTCCTACTCCCAAAGCGATCTCCTCCCTCCGCCACCCGCAGCCGTGACGGGTGATAAGCTTGCCGATATCTTCAAGCGGCCCAAAGCAGCTAAAAATGAAGCATCTACCGGCTCTTTGTCCCGAGTAAAGGGTCTCCTGGTCTCAGCACCTTTCTACCTGTTCATACTTCTCGTCTTCCTCGGACTTGTGGCCGGTGTCGCCTATCTGAATTCCAGGAAGGTGGAGATGGATCTTCAGGACGATCCCGATGTTCAGGAAGGAGAGGCGACCCTGGCATCAGCCATGGTCAGGGAA
>JALHUC010000631.1 GCA_022865845.1 bacterium
CCAGATTCTGATTTATCCTGCCCCATTGGCTCTATGATTCCGTAAACTTTCCCTACCCTCAGGTGTCTATTAAGTAGGAAGTAAGTGTTTGCTTGAAGGGCGTTGCAGACGGCTTTGGACCTGTCAGGTCCAGCCGGGAGGAAAGGAGGCGGTCATCCTGTCCGGTATTTGCAGAAACGGTTTCCATCCTCGGGCGGGATCCGGCGGAGAGGAGACCATGGACGCTGTGTCAAGGGAAACACAGTAGAAAGATATAGGGTGCGAACAATGAAAAGGATAGGCAAGGGCGGATGCTTTTTCCTGTTAGCCGTGCTCGCGGCCTGTTGGATGGCTGTTCCAGGTCTGGCCCTCGGCGACGATCAGGACCAGACACGCACGCAGATCAAGGGTGGTCAGCATCTCGACGAACCGATAAAGCTCCAGCTGAAGTTAAGGGACCAGATAAGCAAGGATACTGGCCTTACCCAAAGTCAGATCGATGAACTGGAACCGCTTCTGGTAGAGACTGTGAACCTGTACGGTGGAGATACCGAGCCAGTCAGGAAGATGGTACGGGAATCTGTCGAGGCAGGTTGTGTCGCTGAATGCCTGCAGGAGAGGATCCGGGTCCGGAACCGTGAGATGACCCAGACCCGGAAGCAGATCCAGACTCCGGAGGGTGATATGGTTCGTGAACAAACAAGGGAACGCGCCCGGGAAAGGACCGAAACCCAGACGGAAGAGGGAAGCGGAGAACAGAACCAGGAACAGTCAGGTAGTGGGGAAGGAGGACAGGGAGGCGGCAAGTAAAAGCTCCCTTGAATTCCCCATGTGACAGCCGTTGACGGGAAAAAGATCCAAACAAAAACAGAAGTATCTGCCGGAAGGGCGCCTGATAGGCGCCCTTCACATTTCTTGAAGCACTTGGGAGAATAAAGGGGTCAGGGCGGGAATTTGTCAATACCTGACACATACAGAAGTATATTGCTAAATTCCTGCCCTGACCCCAATGGTCCCCAAGAATTTAACAGCGGCCCTTTGCGGTGCGGCCTTCCAGTGGCCGCTCTGCGTTACTCTGCGTTAAAGCTTTTGCCGCATTTATAGAAACCATACCTACGCCTATGGTAGATTAGTCTTACCATCGCTTCCCCGGGAGATTTATCATGGCTGCGATCAATTGCCCCTTCTGCATTCTTCCCCCCGACCGGATCATCTCCGAGTCGGACTATACGGTCACCATTCGGGACGGTTTCCCCGTCTCCCAAGGCCACACCCTCATCATCCCCAAACGTCATGTGCAGTCCTTTTTCGAGCTTAAAGACATCGAGAAGGCTGCCGTTCTCCAGGCCCTGGACGAGGCGAAGGAAGCCCTGGACCAGGAGTTTTCCCCTGCCGGCTACAACATCGGCATCAACGATGGCGAGGCCGCCGGTCAGACGGTCATGCACCTGCATGTTCACTTGATCCCACGGTACAAGGGAGACACGGATGACCCGAGGGGAGGGGTGAGGTGGATCTTTCCGGGGAAGGCGAAGTATTGGTGAAAACAGTGCTAAGAGATAAGAGATAAGGGATAAAGGTTAAAGGATAAACCGTGTGGGTAA
>JALHUC010000632.1 GCA_022865845.1 bacterium
GGTCGTTATGGGGTCTCGTGATGAGGCCTCCTTTATCGGGCTAACGGCCTCCGGTGTATCCTGGGTCGACAGTAAACCTCCAGGCAGCAGATTCGAGGCCCAGGTCCAGATCCGCCACCGGCACACGCCGGCCTTATCCCTCATCACGATCCATGGTGATGGGACGATCTCCATCGATTTCCATGAACCACAGCACGGTGTGGCGCCGGGTCAGGCGGTGGTAATGTACGATGATGACATCGTACTTGGGGGCGGCTGGATCTCTGAGGCTCGATAATTGGTCATCTGCTGCGTTATCGCACCTCGGAAATCCTCGAAGTACCTGACTACGTACGTCTCCGGTATCCTCAATGCTCTGGCCTTGCATCTAACCACCTCTCGAACCTCAGTGAGGGAGGCTAACAAGATAAACTACAAGAATTAATATGGCGGCATCGATGGAATAGGGGAGGAGGAAGGAGGACGGAGGAATAAAAGCAGGAGCAAGACTTTCTTCCCTATTCATCCTTCCCCCTTCCTCCTTCTGTTTTTTTTAAACCTTTTCCCTACCTCCGGTGTCAATAATGTCAGAGAACCGCAATATTATGACTGATCAGACCACCCTTGAGCGGGAACTTGTTAGCAGGGCTCGAAAAGGTGATAGCAAAGCCTTTGAGGATCTTGTCCGTATGTACCAGGAGCCGCTGTACAGGTATTTGTGCCGGCTTTCGGAAAACGGTGAGGATGCGATGGAACTGACACAGAGTAGTTTTGTTAAAGCCTATTTTTCCATCGGACGCTTCAGGGGGGAATCTTCATTTAAAACCTATCTTTTCAGGATCGCCTCCAATACCTGGAAAAATACTATTCGGGACCGTGGCAGGCGGCGCAGTATCGATATTGATCAGGTGTCCATCGCCTCCGGGGACAACCCCTACGAGGAGGTCGTTCGGGACCAGGAGCATAAAAAATTCTGGTCTTTGGTGGAAGAACTCCCTGCGAGGCAAAAAGAAGCTCTTACCCTCCGAATCCGGGAAGGCTATCTCTTTGAGCAGGTGGCGAAAATTATGGGCTGCACAACAGGCTCGGCCAAGGCCAGTTACCACCATGGGGTGGAAAAGCTGAAGCTGGCTTTTGAAGGAGAAGATCGATGAACGTTTGCAGGGATAAATCTGGAGAGTTGCTGCCGGAGTATGTCAAAGGTCTTCTTGAACCGAAGGAGATGAATAAAGTTGCCGACCATCTGGCGGGCTGCTCTGAATGTTCCTCCCAGTTGCGTGTGATCAGCCTGTTTGAGGATAAAGTCCTCCCTGAACCCGGACCGTGGTTCTGGACCACCCTGCCGGGGAAAGTTACCGCCCAGATTGAAGCCCGTAGAAGAGGAAAAACGCGGGTGCAGATATCTGTTTGGGCCGGCGGGCTGGCTGCTGCCGCTGTAGCTGTCCTGATGCTTCTGCAGCCAGGACCACCAACGCAGCCACAGACCGGTGCGCTTGATTATTCGTTTATGGAAATTGCCGACCCCTTTCCCCTGGGGGTGGAGGAAGAGATCCTGTCCGTATCGGGAATGTTTATGGACGACCTGGAGCAGGTCTATGGTCTGGATCTTAATGTCCTTTCAGACGAAACAGTTGTAACCATGGATCTGATCCTGGAAGGCGACGGGTACGAAACCATGGATGATGAAACAATCAGGATTTTCGAAGACCTTTTGGAAGAAATGACCCCGAAGAGGGTCGGAAAGTGGGTGATGTCATGAAAACGGGGCGTTTGACAGGGATCTTATGTCTACTCCTCCTGGCGGGTCTGGTTCAGACCCCTCTTCTTATGGCCGACGATGGGGTGGCCAGGGAAAGAGACCTTACCCAGGTTCGCAAGAAGGTTGAAGCCCTGAGGGCCTGGCAGCTTTCTGAAGTGCTGAATATGGATGAGGAAACGAGCTCACGGCTCTTTCCGGCCATGAGGGAGGCTGACCAGGAGCGTTGGAATTTAGAATCACGCAACCGCCAACTGGTCAGGGAAATGTCCCAATCTCTCGAGGGCCGCAACCCCGATCCCCAAAAGATCGACAAGATCCTCGATGAACTCCAGTCCAACAGGAGGGAGTTGGTCCGGTCAGAAGAAAGGCATCTTGAGAGGGTCCGGCAGATCCTTTCTCCGGAGGATACTGCTCGCTACCTCATGTTCCAGATAAAGTTCCAAAAGGAGATAAAGCGTAAAGCTGTCCAGGCCTATCAGGATCGGAGGGGATCCTCGGATTCAGACAGGAATCCTGAACGTGGTTACTCCGGGAGTGGCAGCTCCGGGGGCAGTGATGGCGGGGGAAGCGATGGCGGGGGAAGCGATGGGTCAGGAGGATCGTCAGGTGGCGGAGGGAAGGGCGGTAATCGGTAACCGGTGATCGGTGATCAGTAAGGATCATTGAATCTAATGAATAACTCCAAAAAGTTTGCCAGAACTGACCGATAACCGATTACTGATAACCGATCACAGGTTTTTGAACCCTTTCCCTTTTCTTCTTATTTCGCTAAATTGCTCTTATGACATCCTATAAAAAACCGGGTCCGAAGGGGCCCGGTATTTTTTCTTTCATAACCCTGGGCTGTAAAAGCAACCAGTATGATTCTGCTGCCATGGCAGCAGAACTTGGGTTCGCTGGACTTTCCAGAGGACCTGTAAGTGAAGCCCACGTGATCGTTGTAAACACCTGTATGGTCACTGGACCCACAGAAGCCCAGTGCCGTAAGGCGATACGCCAGGCGAGGAGGGCCAACGCCGGGGCGAAGCTGGTCGTTTCAGGATGTATGACTTCAGGAGCAAGAGAAAAGATCGAGACCATGGAAGAGGTTGATCTTGTCATTGAGCCTTCGGAAAAAGGGATGCTGCCGGGACTGCTGGGGATAGCCGGTTCAGGTGGATGGTGGGATTGGCCCGAGGATCCGGCGGTAGACCTGGGCGACAGGGACCGTGGTTTCCTGAAGCTCCAGGATGGATGTGATGCCAACTGTACGTATTGTGTCGTCCCTCTTGTAAGAGGAAAATCCCGAAGCCTAAAACCGGAATTTGCTCTTGGTGCGGTTCGCCGGCTCATGGATCGAGGAGCATCCGAGGTCGTACTTTCCGGGATACATCTCGGTCAGTATGGGGCTGATCTCGATCCGGTGTCAGGGCTGGAAGACCTTCTTGTCATTCTTCTTGAAAACGGTTTACCTGGAAGGCTCAGGCTGAGCAGTATTGAACCTCTTGAGATAACACCCCGGCTGGTTGATACCATGGCAAAGGCGGATGGCCGTATCTGCAGGCACATTCACATTCCCCTTCAAAGCGGCAGCGACCGGGTCCTCAACGCTATGGGCAGGCCATATCTGAGTGCCCATTTTGGCGATGCGGTCCGGCTTTTGAGAAAGTCCATCCCCGGGATCGGGATCGGGTGTGACGTAATCTGTGGTTTTCCGGGTGAGTCGGAGGAAGATTTTAACAAGACTCGAGATCTCATTGACAATCTCCAGATCCCCTTTGTCCATGCCTTTCCCTTTTCTCCAAGGCCGGGTACCAAAGCGGCTGTCATGAATGATAATGTTCCCCACCAGGTCAAAAAAGAGAGGGTTTTACTGATGAGAAAGTTGGCCGAGACCAACTGGCGCCTCTTTGCCGGCTCATTTGTGGGGGAGATACTTGAGACAGCTATTGAAAGCAGAAGGGACGATGTTGGACGGTTGCTGGGTCTGTCAGATAATTACATCAGGGTGGCTGTAAGGACTCTCGACGAAGGGGTGATTCCTGGCCGCATCGTTGATGTCCTTATCGAGGGGACAGATGGGGATGTTCTTGAAGGACGTTTGATGGACTCGTGAAAAGCCCCTCAATCAGTCCCGCCA
>JALHUC010000633.1 GCA_022865845.1 bacterium
CCGGGTTGAAATGATCCTTCGGCTCCAGCGTGATCTGAGCATAAACCTTGCCGGAATTGATGTCATCCTTGAGATGCGCGGTAAAATGATCCAGATGCGCAAAGAGGTTGATGACATCCTTGAGTTTATACGCCTTCAGATCTCCAGGGACCTTCGGGAGATGCTGGGCGAGGAAGATTTCCCCTTGGCCCTGGGAGCGGGGGAAGAATTCCTTTCCATAGGGAGGGGAATAACGGGAACGCAGAACGCAAGACGCAGAACGCAGAAGAAGGGCAATAAATAGCGATTTAGTGCACTCGTGCACCGGTGCACATGTGCACTGGAAAAAATCTTGAATTATAACAATGAGGTGCTTGGACCATGACTAACGTATTTAAAACCACATTTCTTCTCGGGACCCTGACGGGGCTTCTGCTCCTGTTCGGCCAGGTTTTCGGAGGCCGCCAAGGGATGATCATCGCTTTCGGGTTTGCAATTGTTCTGAACTTTGGCTCCTACTGGTTCAGTGACAAGATCGTCCTGGCCATGTTCCGTGCGAAACCGATCAGTGAGTCTGACGATCCGGAGCTTTTCTCCATCGTCAGGAATCTGGCCACAAGGGCCGGCCTTCCCATGCCTCGAGTTTATCGGATACCGCAGCCAACCCCTAACGCCTTTGCCACCGGCAGGAACCCTGAAAACGCTGTTGTGGCAGTGACCGATGGTATCCGCAGCCTGCTCACTCCGGAGGAGCTGTCCGGTGTGATCGCCCACGAATTGGCACACATAGGCCACCGGGATATTCTCATTTCCTCCATCGCCGCCACACTGGCCGGGGCTATCATGATGCTGGCCAACATGGCCAAATGGGCCCTGATATTCGGAGGAGGCAGGGATAAAGATAATAACCCCTTCGGTGCTCTGCTCATGGCTATCCTTGCACCCATCGCTGCCATAATCATCCAGATGGCGGTTTCAAGGTCAAGGGAGTACCAGGCAGATCAAACGGGAGCCAGGATCGCGGGAAACCCCGACAGCCTGGCATCGGCTCTGGAGAAGCTCACAGTAGCTTCGAAAAGAATTCCAATGGCATCAAGCCCGGCCACCAGTCACATGTTCATCGTTAAACCTTTCTCAGGCAGGAGCGTGCTCGGGCTATTTTCCACCCATCCACCCGTGGAAAAACGTATCGAACGCCTGAGAGAGATGAAGCGCAGTGGATGAAAGGCTGGTGTGACACGACTGAGCGACTAAGTGCCTGAGCGACCTGGCGAAATGGCGACGGAGCGAGCGGGCGAAAATGCCAAACCCTGATCCGAATCTGGAAGACGTCAATATATGGCTTCTAACAAGATTGGAGAATATTTCTCGGAGTAACCGTTTAACAAGGTTGGCCTTCAGATTTAGGAATAGTTACTATTACAACAGTTAAGGGACAAGCGGAGCTTGTTTCCGATAAATTTCTGTAAGAGGTAGTACTCACAGAAATTTATGGGGAGAGCAGGAGGTTGGAAAGATGAAGAACACGTTTCGCGGAATAACGGTCGGGCTCGTCGCGGTCAGTTTCCTCGTGATCGGGCTCATCGTGGCATCAAATTTTCCCCTCACACCTGACATTGAGGCCAGAACAGAGGCTCTCTGGACGGATGGTGCCGGCAAAGCACCAGCCGGCCAGCCAGGTTCCTTCGCTGATCTGGCTGAGGAGTTTTCACCGGCAGTTGTCAACATCAGTACTGCCACTGTTGTCAAGGAGGGGGAAGCCCAGCAGCCCTTCGGCGGAGAGGAAAGTCCCTTCCGGGATTTTTTCGGTGATGAATTCTTCAAGCGTTTTTTCGGGGACAGGCCAGAACGGCCCTTTAAAACGCGTAGTCTTGGCTCGGGATTCATCATCAACAGTGAAGGTTACATTATCACCAATAACCACGTAGTGGCTGATACCGACGAAGTGATCGTGACCCTGGAAGAGGGAGATGAATATCCCGCCAAGGTTCTGGGCACTGACGAGAAGACAGATCTTGCCCTCATCAAGATCGAGCCGAAAAATGGTTTGCCTACCTGCAGGCTGGGTGATTCTGATAAAGCTCGTGTGGGCGATTGGGTCCTTGCCATCGGCAACCCCTTTGGCCTGGGCCACACCGTTACGGCCGGCATCATAAGCGCCAAAGGCCGGGAACTGGGTGCAGGTGCCTATGACGACTTCATCCAGACCGATGCGGCCATCAACCCCGGCAACAGCGGCGGGCCCCTTTTTGATACCGCCGGCAATGTTGTTGGTATCAACAGTGCCATCTATTCACGTAGCGGAGGAAACCAGGGGATCGGGTTCGCTATTCCCATTAACCTGGCCAAATCCATCGTGTCTCAGTTGGAGGAGAAGGGATCGGTGACCAGGGCCTGGCTGGGTGTTCTCATTCAGGAGATCACCCCTGAGATCCAGAAATCACTTGAGCTTAAGTCGCGTGAAGGAGCTCTTGTGGGCGATGTGGTAAAGGGTGGACCAGCTGAAAAAGCAGGAATTCAGCGGGGGGATGTGATCGTGCGGTTTAATGGTCGAAAGGTTGTAAGTCAGCATGAACTGCCCACGATGGTTGCCTTCCTTCCGGTGGGTACTGAAGTGAAAGTCGTTGTTCTGAGAGAAGGCAAGGAAAAAACCTTCGAAGTTGCCCTTGAGGAGATGACCGATGAGCAGGTTGCTTCCGGTCCCTCTGAGGAGAGCAAGGAGATGAAGGAAGAGCTGGGGTTCACAGCTCAGAACCTGACTCCCGAACTTGCCGAGAAGCTGGGTCTTGACGCCACTGATGGCGTTCTCATTACCTCAGTGGAGCCTGGAAGTCAGGCCGCGGAGGCCGGTCTGAGAAGAGGGGACGTCATCCTGGAGGTGGATCGCAAAGTTATAAAGGGGTTGGAGGTGCTTTCTCAGGTCCTGGAGAAGGCGAAGGACAAAGATCCTATTGCGATCCTGGTGAACAGGGGTGGGAGAACGATATTTATCGCTGTTAAGCGTTAAATATCGTTCGGTTTCGGGTTTCAGGTTTCGGGTTTCAAGTTAAATAACTTTAATCTTCTGGCGCGGGCTTCGGCCCGCGCTTTGTTTAAGGTGATTCAGAATCCCAGTTTTTGATCGAACCGTTTTTACTCGTTCGCTGAGTCGCTCAGTCGGAAAGTCGAGTGCTGCCTCTGCTTCCCTGGTCCACCGAAGCCTGGTCCACCGAAGCCTTGCGTGAAGGAGGATGGCTCCTGTATCCTGTGCGGAGTACCAGGGAGGTTTGTTTTGGCGAAAAAGCGCTTCTACGATATTTCCATGACAATTGGGAACGGGATGATCTCGTGGCCCAGTGACGGTCCGGTGAGAGTAGAAAAAGTTCGATCCATGGAGAACGGTGAACGGCTCAACCTGTCCCGGCTAAGCATGAGTGCTCATACGGGGACCCACGTCGATGCCCCTGTACACTTTATCCAGGAGGGGAGTGGTATCGATTCGGTGTCCCTTGACATCCTCATCGGCCCGGCAGCTGTCGTGCACCTTCCTGGAGTTCGGGAGATAGGTGCTGATGAACTTGTGGCTGCCGGTATCCCTCCGGATACCCAGCGACTTTTGCTCAAAACGGATAACGGAAAGCTTCAGGGGCTAAAACAGTTCAAAACGGACTATTCATTTATTACAGCTGAAGGTGCAAAGCACATCATAGATTCAGGTGTGCGACTTGTAGGTATCGATTATCTCTCCATTGCCGCATACGGCAGCGGGGAGGCTGTTCACCAGGCTCTCCTTGGTGAGGGAATAGTAATTATCGAGGGTGTGGATCTCAGGGAAGTACCCCCCGGGCCATACAACTTGATGGCCCTGCCGCTGAAGATAGGCGGATGTGACGGCGCCCCGGCACGGGTGGTGTTGGAGGAAATACAAGGGATAAGAGATAAGTGCTAAGAGATAGGGAAAAAAAGAAAAACAGCCCCTAATATCCTATTCCCTGTTACTTTTTTTTAGTCCATTATCGTGCGAAAATAGGGCTCAAAGGGAATAGAATAGGTTTCAGCCTGGTACATAGGCACAGGAGGTTCAATTGACTTTTTTAGATATGATCATTGCCCGGATCGCGACTGGACAAATAGGCAGCGAGGTGGAGCTCGGCGTGTTCTCCATGATAGCCCGGGCAGGGTTTGTCGTACAGTTGGTCCTGATCACTCTTCTGTTCATGTCGGTAATGACCTGGGCCATTATTTTCTATAAATGGAGGATGTTCAGGCAGGCGGAGCGTGAGAACCACCGGTTTCACAAGCTTTTCCTGAATCAGCAGCGGCTCAGCCTTATCCATGAGGGGACTGAGAACATGACCTTCTCGCCGGTAGCATCCATTTTCAGGGCCGGTTATATCGAGCTGGTAAGAGTTTCCCGCTCCAGGCAGCAGCAGCCCCAGAACTTCCCGGTGGAGCCCGCGGGGCTTATCAAGGAGGTTGCCGGCACCGAAAACATAAGCCGGGCCCTGTCCAAAGCTGCCGAGACGGAGCTCACACGTCTGGAAAAGGCCCTGCCCTTTCTTGCCACAACGGGTAGTACAGCTCCCTTTATAGGGTTGTTTGGCACGGTATGGGGCATCATGAACGCATTCCGTAGTATCGGCCTGGCCGGTAGCGCCAGCCTGATCTCTGTTGCTCCTGGTATTTCCGAAGCTCTGGTCGCCACAGCTGCGGGCCTTGCCGCAGCGATCCCGGCTGTAGTGGGTTATAACTTCTTCATTCAGAAAATACGGATTCTTGATAACGACATGAGGACCTTTACAGCAGAATTCCTGAACATTATTGATCGCCACTTCAGGAGAAATGACTGATGGCACTACCGGGCGGTTTTAACAGGCGGATCATGTCTGATATCAACGTCACGCCCCTCGTGGACGTGATGCTGGTCCTGCTTATCGTCTTCATGGTGACGGCGCCCATGCTTAAATCAGGTGTCGATGTACA
>JALHUC010000634.1 GCA_022865845.1 bacterium
GGGGCGCGGGTCACCGAAGATGAGATCCGGTCCCATTGCAGGAAGCATCTCCATGACTGGAAATGCCCCAAGGATATCCTTTTCGTCGAGAATCTGCCCAGAAACACCATGGGAAAGGTGCTCAATGAAGAGGTCAGGAAATTATTTATTTCCTGAGGGTGTTACGGGTCGTGGTTCGACATCAGGATAACCCTTCGATCCAGCTGTCGTCGGGACTCAGGGCAGGTGAATCACCCGTCTTCGCTTTGGGGCGTCGCTGGTAGCTATGCCCTCACAGGTCAGCTACGCCGTGGCAAGCGATTCACGGATTTTAACCATGATCACAACCCCATGTCCTCGTTAACCACGAGCACCCTGATATCAGTGAAGGGCGGTTTACGCTCGATGATGGTAGTGATACGGCAGATGCGCTGAGGTGAGTCGCAGTCCACGCAAAAACCGGTCTCGGCGCAGGGCGTTTTGAATCTGAGCCTTCTGGTGTTGGGCGGCGCGACCGAGGTCTTGATACGCCTGATGGCCTCTTCTCTGCTCCCGTCCACCAGTTTGTTTCGTCCGGCAACGACGATCACCTTTTTCGGTCCGAAGAACATGGATGCGACCCGGTTGCCTGTATTGTCAGTGTTGACCAGGTGCCCGGTTAGCGTCAGGGCGTTTGTGCCGGTGAGGAACAGATCGCTCGTGAGCTGGCGGCGCATTATACGAACCCTTTCTTCCAGCGCGAGGGTGGGATCCTGATGGCTCAGGATCTCCTTTCCCATATCCTCAAGCTTGTCAGCTACGGCCAGGTCTATAATCGACAAGGATCCTCCGAAGCCGACACATTGGGCATCGGCCGCTTCCTGGATGATGTAGTCGAAAGCTTCCTGGGCGGTGGGGCAGTAAACAGCGGTAAAACCGTTTTGACTTAGGGCCTGGACAGCCCTTTCACATCTTTGCTGGTATTTCCAGTCTGTAAGTTCCAGGGTCGTTGTCATTTTTTCTCCTTGTTTTTTATAAAGGGTTCCAAGTGGAAATATACAGTGTGATCACGGTGTTTGTCATGTCCATCCTTGCCAGTTCCTTCGGGACCCTTACGGGTGGAACCAGCCTCATAACCATACCCGTCCTGATGCTGCTCGGTTTGCCCCCTCACGTCGCCATTGGAACGGACCGCTTCGGGATCATAGGCCTGGGGGTGTCCGGCTGGTACAAATTCCAGAGCAAACGCCTCATTAATTATCCCATAGCATGGATGGTCGCTGTCCCCATTTTCGCGGGTACTTTCATCGGTTCGAACATCGTACTGCAGATCAGCGGAGAGGTTCTCAGGAGCATCGTTATTTTCATCAACATCGCCCTCCTGATTTTCCTGCTTGTAAATCCCCGGGTCGGAGTGGAAAAAGGGGGAGATCGTAATACAGTTAGGGTGTCTCTGGTTGGATTTATCCTCAGTCTCCTGGTGGGGCTGTGGGGAGGATTTTACGGGGCGCTTACCGGCACCTTTACCCTCTACGTCCTGATCCTTGTTTACAGGCAGACTTTCATACAGAGTGCTGCCACCATGAAGATCCCCAACATTGTCAACGCTGTCACCGCAGCAACGGTTTTTGCTTTTCACGGGGCAGTGGACTTCCGTTTGGGAATGGCCATGATGGGAGGGTGCCTCATCGGTTCCTATACGGGCGTTCACTTTTCCGAGCGGATCGGTGAACTGTGGATAAAAAGGGCCTTCCTCCTCGTGACCGCTGCGGCCATCGTGAAACTGGTACTAAAAAACTGATCCCTGAATCCAGGGGAAAAGCAGTGTCTGGGGTCTAGTGTCCCGCCTTCACTTTCAGCTACGGCGTGGCAAGCAGGTGTCCTGCTAAACCGTTTGACAATTACTTCTACTCCTTCTTCTACTTCTACTGCTACACGCACTTTCCTGCTATTATTGCCTTATGTCCTTTACCAAAAAACGAATTCCTATGCCAATTCCACTCCTGGATGTCCCGCTGAAATCCGGCAGGAGGATCATGGCAGTCCAACTCCATGTTGGTTTTACCTACGGAACCTACACGAAGATCTTCAGCGAAGGGGACCGGATCAACGAGATCAACCTCGAACTTCTCTGGGGCGAGTACCCCGCTAAGGTCCTCTGGAAAAGAGATTTCCCTTCCGTACTACTGGGACGGTACGAGTATCATGCTGCCGGCCAGACCTCCCTTCCAGTCTACAAGGTGACAGCTCTTTTTGAATCCACCCCCCTTGATAAAAAGGCTGGCCGCCACAGTGCCCTTGTTGTCAGCTGGTTCCAGGATCACACTAAACCTCTCCTCTCCAAAGAGAACCGCAAGGCGCTCAAGGAACTGGATTGGGACGGACAGGCGAAAGATTTTAATTGAACTTAGTACAAAGTTGTCAGTAGTCAGAAATCAGACAGATCAACGACAATTCCCCGAACTAATGCCCCGGGATCCGATTCCTGTAACCTGGAATTCGGAACTTTATCTCCACATATCACATAACGGGCTCCAACTTTCTTTTAACGGGTTGTATTATTAAAGAGGTCGCTCCAAAGTGATGAAGTTGGTTTTGGCATGAGAGATCGAGCAATTCTCGTCGCGTTCTTTCCTGGTCTGGAGAATGCGCGGGAGATACCCCAGGAGCTGAGGCAGAGAGGGCTTCGCAGGACCGCCCTCATACACCGGACACGGGACGGTGTCACAGTCTACGACGATGTATCCCCCGCACAGAGGATATTACTGGGGCTATTTTTCGGGATGTTCCTTGCTGTAGCCGCTGTAATTGTCAGCCACTTTTCTTTCTTATTCTCCCTCCTTACTGCACTGATCTTCCTGTACATCGGGATGGGTATCGGAGCCCTCCTGGCCCCCATGGTCGTCCGGAACCTCCGACTAACGGTTCACCAGTCGATACTGGAACGCCATGCCAGAAGGCTTGTTACTGATGAAACGGCTATCATTGTTTGGGCCACTCCGGTAACCATCGGCAAGGCAATAAAGATCCTGAGGCAGATCAGCAAGGATCAGCCTTCCATCTTTGTTCTCCGTCGTAAGAAGGGCAAACCGAAGCCTGTGCGGGGCAGATCTCCGTGGGACCTGCTCACAGCCACCAGGGTAGAGGAACACGCCAGAAAGCTCGCCCAGGGACATGTTTTGTCAAAAAGCACCGTGCGCAAGGCGGCCCTCCTCAGGGACCTGGATGATTGTGAAAAGATCATTGACGAAGTTTACATGACCCTATCGGAATCCTCCCACCTGGAGCAGAGCATCACCACCTCCGCGGAGTGGATCCTGGATAATACTTTTATTATCCGCGGGCACATTGATGAGGTTCGGAAAAACCTGCCTGTTAAATTTTATCAGGAGCTTCCTGTACTGGCTGATGGGCCTCACAATGGGGAGCCCAAGGCTTACGATCTTGCCATGGAGTTGATCGTTCACAACGACAGCCAGTTAGATCAGCACAATATCCTCGATTTCCTGGAGGCCTACCAGTCAGTGTCGATACTCACTTCTGGCGAACTGTGGGCGCTCCCCCACCTTCTGAGGATCGCCCTCATCGATGACCTGTCCCGTCTTGTCGAGAGGGTGGAATTGCGTCTTGGAGAACGGGAACTGGCCGATTACTGGGCCAACAGGCTCATCGTGACGACACGGCGGAACCCGGACCTCATGTTCACGATCCTGTCGGATATGGCAGAGGATATATCGGCACCCAGTGTAAATTTCGCGCTCCAGCTTTTGGACCACCTTTATGACGAGGAGTCGGTACTGGCCGTCGTGGAGGGTTGGCTGGGAAGGAAACTGGGAGGATCCCTTGAGAACCTCCTGCTCGAGGAAAAGGCGCTTCAGGCGGCTGACGAAGTTTCTATCGGTAACGGGATCACCAGTCTCAGATGGCTCCGGCAGATCGACTGGCGGGATATTTTCGAAAAGCAGAGCCGTGTGGAGCTGATACTGAGGGAGGACCCTTCCTGGGTCTATCCCCAGATGGAATTCGACACAAAGGATCGTTATCGCCACGCAGTGGAGGAGATCGCCAGGAGCGGAAGCCTTGAGGAGGAGATCGTGGCTCGGGCGGCTGTGAGCATGGCCTCAGGAGAGACGGCCAAAGTGGTCATAGATAGAAGCAGGATTCGCCTGGGGCACTACCTCATCGGTGACGGCCGCAAGGAGCTGCTTAAATTCCTGGGTACACCGGAAAACCCCCGAAGGAGGAGGTTGGAGTGGATATATAGGAATCATACTCTCATATATCTGGGGCAGATAAGTTTGATAACTGTAGCGGTTGAATCACTCCTGCTCAGGACATCCCTTCTTGCAGACGTTGGGTGGAGGATCACAACAGCTATTGTTCTGGCAGGACTCCTGCCGGCCAGCCAGTTGGCCGTTCAACTCGTCAACTACCTGGTCACCCGTCTTCTGCCTCCCCGCATGCTGCCCAAAATGTCCTTCGAGAAATCCGGGATCCCTGACGGTTTTCGCACCATGGTGGTGGTCCCGATGTT
Source organism: bacterium (assembly GCA_022865845.1). Taxonomy (GTDB): domain Bacteria; phylum BMS3Abin14; class BMS3Abin14; order BMS3Abin14; family BMS3Abin14; genus JALHUC01. The sequence continues at coordinate 4,493 of JALHUC010000634.1, forward strand.
GTTGACCGACAGAAAAAACCTCAGGGAGGATATTGAGAACCTGGAGATCCGTTATCAGGCGAATCCCGAGAATAACCTGGTTTATGCCCTCTTCTCCGATTACAAGGATGCTCCCGAGAAATTAAATCCTGATGATAAAAGGCTTCTCCGCGTAGCCATTGATGGGATCAAGGAACTGGATGAAAAATATGGGCCCCACCGATTTTACCTGTTTCACCGTGACAGAGAATGGGCTCCTTCGGAAAACTGCTGGATGGGATGGGAGCGTAAGCGTGGAAAACTTGAGGATTTGAACCGCCTTTTAAACGGTGAACCTTCCAGGAACGGTATCGATTTTATCCGGTTCGGTGATCCTGACCGCCTTCCCTCCATCCGTTATGTCATCACCCTTGACCGGGATACCAAACTGACAAGAGGCACGGCAAGAAGGTTGGTGGAGACCATGGCCCACCCCTTGAATTCTCCAAGGATAGATGAGGAAAGAGGTGTCGTAACCAGCGGTTACACTATTATCCAGCCCAGGGTCAGTACTTCACTGCCAAGTGCCACGGCTACCACTTTTTCCCGGCTTTTCACTGATCCGGTGGGATCCGATCCCTATACGACAGCCGTATCCGATGTCTACCAGGACCTTTCGGGGGAAGGGTCTTATCACGGCAAAGGGATTTACGATCCCAGGGCTTTTCACAAGGTGCTGACGGGGCGTTTCCCGGACGCCCGCCTCCTGTCCCATGACCTGGTGGAGGGTGCTTACGCCAGGGTGGGTCTTGCCAGCGATATTGAACTGTTCGATGATTTTCCGGGTGACTACATTTCCTATTCGACTCGCGAACATCGATGGATCTGCGGTGACTGGCAGATCGCCCAATGGGCCCTCCCATGGGTGTTGTCCGATAAACGTAGAACTGTTCACAACCCCCTGACCCTCCTGAACCGGTGGAAGATCTTCGATAACCTGCGCCGATCTCTTGTCAATCTATCATCGATCCTTCTCCTGGGAACAGCGTGGATGTCATCGCCGATCCTGGGTGCTGCAGCGGGCCTCCTCGTAGTCTTCGTACAGTTCTCAGGATGTCTGACGGTATTGACCTCCTGGGTAACATCAAAAAAGGAGGTTCGGAGGAGGGTCCTGTCCAACTTCAGCCATGATCTGCAAAGGGGTTGGGTAGAATCAGCGCTCATGCTTCACAGGACGGGGACAGCTGTCGACGCCATCATCCGAGTGTTCTATCGATTGATGATCAGTCGGAAAAACCTGCTTCAGTGGACCACCGCCCAGTCGGCAGCGGATCCATCCCGTGCCCGGAGCCGTTCATTGAAGATCCACATCGCTTCGGGGACGGTCCTTGCTCTGGTGTTCGGTATACTTTCCTTCGTCGTCGGTCCCTGGAACTTTATTTCAAGTGCTCCCTTTGTTTTCGCGTGGATGGGAGCTCCCCTCCTTCTATGGCACCTTCAGAAAGTCCGGGAAGTTCCAGGCTCCTCCCTGAATCCTGGGGAAGAGATGAGGCTCAGGGAGATAGGGAGAAGAACATGGAGAACTTTCGACGATTTTGTCGGCCCTGAAACGAACTGGCTTCCTTCGGACAACTATCAGCTTTCCCATGTAGATGAACTGGCTCCCAGGACCAGCCCTACAAACATCGGACTTTATTTGTTGAGCGTTCTGGGGGCGAGTGACTTCGGATACATAACGGGTGAGGAGTCGTTAGGCCGGATCACCCACACAGTTTCTACATTGGAGGAACTTACCAAATACGAGGGGCATCTAATTAACTGGTACAACCTTTTGTCCCTGGATCCCCTCGTGCCCCGCTATGTATCCACAGTGGACAGCGGTAACCTCCTGGCCTGCTTCTGGACTCTGGAACACGGGATCGAGGCTTTAAGTGATGAACCGATCCTTGGACCTGTTGCTTTCAAGGGGTTGGCTGATACGGTCAGGGTCCTTCTTTCCACCATGGAAACGGCCAAAATCGGAGGGGAAATGAAGCGCGACGCTAAAGCGTTGGAGAACCTCCTGACAGTTGAACCCGAAAACCTGAAGGCGTCCCTGGATCGACTCAGACGGGCCCGGATACCGATTGATCGCCTGGCCTTGTCCCTTAAACACATGAAAGGAGAAGCTCCGGCTGAGACAAAAACGGATCCGGGGATCATTGATCCTGTGAAAGAGGTTGTCTATTGGGCTGTCCGTGTTCAGGACCAGCTGGCGGCCTGGCTGGAAATTGCCGATACCTACCTCGGGTGGGTTACGGAGTTGTTTGATCTGAGTATTGATGATCTGAAGTTGCTCTTTGGCGAGGATGGAGGAAAAAGGTTAAAGACCCTTTCAGTTGCACCCTCAATGCGCCAGTTAGCAGCAGAGAAAATCCCCTTTTTCGAGGGCCTTGAAAAGGGGTCCGAAAGTTCCAAAGGCGAAATGATAAAACACCTGAAGGATCTTCTCGCACCGGTGGTTTGGCAGGCGTGGGAGGCCCTGGAGCGTGCTGATAACCTTGTTCAGCGGATACGTGATCTGGGTCAGAAAATGAACTTCCGCTTTTTGTACGACACTCGCAAGCGTCTTTTTCATATAGGTTTTAATATTAATGACCAGAAACTCGACAGCTCCTATTACGACATGCTGGCCAGTGAGTCGCGTCTGGCAAGTTTTGTAGCTATCGCGAAGGGTGACGTGCCGAGCAAACACTGGTATGCCCTGGCTCGGCCCTACAGTACAGTAGGACGGAGCAAGGTCCTGCTCAGTTGGAGCGGGACAATGTTCGAGTATCTCATGCCGCTGCTCATGCAGAAGACTTATGAAAACTCCCTGCTGGATCAGGCTTGCAGGGAAGCGGTCCTGGTCCAGATGCGGTACGGCCAGCAGCGTGGGGTACCCTGGGGCATTTCGGAATCTGCCTACGCTGACCTGGACTCCTCCAAGATCTACCAGTACAAGGCTTTCGGAGTCCCCGGACTGGGGCTCAAACGGGGACTTGAAGGGGATCTGGTGGTGGCACCCTACGCAACCCTTCTGGCCTTGCAGATCGAACCGCGTATCGCCCTGGCCAACCTGGAGCGGTTGGAGAAGTACGGTCTTTTCGGTGATTACGGTTTCTATGAGTCCATCGATTTTTCCCGCCGACGGATCCGAAAAGGTGAACAAGGGGTGATCGTCAGGACCGTCATGGCCCACCACCAGGCCATGGGTTTTCTCGCTCTCGACAATCTGCTTAACAAAAGGATCATGCAGGAACGTTTTCACTCAGATGTGCGGGTCAAGGCTTCCGAGCCCCTGCTTTATGAGCGAATTCCACTTAAACCCC
>JALHUC010000635.1 GCA_022865845.1 bacterium
GGCACCTACCTCGAGGAGATAGGGGATCATGGCCGGGCCATCGAATGCTACCTGAGCGCTCTTGACCTGTGTCCCTTTTCGGAGAACCTTTATCGCCGGCTTATGCTGTGCTACGAAAAAACTGGCCGAAGAGGGGAGGCATTGACTGTCTGCCAGCGCTATCGCAGGACCCTGATCGCCGCACACGGCATTGAACCCAGCAAAAAAACCATGGAGCTGTACCATCGGCTCAGGAATGACCTCCGGCCGCCCTTACCGGTACCATCCCACCCTTCCGGAAAATAACACCTCTCCTAACAGACACCCTGACCATGTTTCAGCCAACTGCTGAACTCGCCAGTGAACCGTTCTCTCAATCTGTATGCCAGATGAAAGTTCTCGGCATCTATACTTGCCCGTATAGCAAAAGGCATCTGTTTCAGTCCGGGTACCGGGGCATCCGGTTCTCGCACCAAAACATGGGCAAAGAGCCTTCCGCTGTCAGACAGGAGATCACCAGGCCGCACTTTGGAAAGGAGGTAGTATTCAGGAGTGGTGCGGATGGGGCCGATTCCATTGAAAGCACGATGGAAGGTCCCTAGGCGTTCGCATTTCCAGAAAGAGGAGATTAAGTGGTTCATTAGACCGGGCGTGCGGACATTAACGTGTCTACTTATTTCGCAAAAGTCGGGGGATATTTCACCCGAAAGATGCGGGGGAACAAATGGGGTACTGTATATGATTATCAGGAAACTCACCGGCAAAAGAGCCGGAACATTTACGTGTGTGGTCGCGGTTTTCGCGGGACTTTTCTTTATGTGCGCGACGGCCGCCTACGCGGTCAAGGATATGCCCTCTTCGGGTGAGAAGCAGCACATGAAGTTGGTCGGGTACAACGACCTACAGGGCCGCGAATCCCTTCAGGTGACCACAAAAGGTAATTTTGTGTTTGGCGGGCACCATAACCGCCCCGGAACAGCTGATATTCATTTTAACCCTCTGACCCAAGAGGACGAAGAGAACGGAACGACAATTCTGAATATCTCCGACCCAGCCAACCCGATCCTGGTTGTTCACATACCAAATGAGGGGAACAGGAACAGCCGCTCAGCCTCGGTCGTGTACGATTTTATGGGCTCGGGAAAAGATTTCATGATACGGAACAGCGAGGGAAGTGGGACGTGGTATTTCCAGGTCTTTGATATTACCGAGATCACACGGAACAACGGAACTGCATACATCGAGGTGGGGAAATTAATGTCAACTCCCGCCGGGACACTGACTCAAACTGCCCATAAAGGCTATTTTTCTCAAGGTGGCCTGTACTACGTCGGAGCCAACGAACCCGGTTTTCGCAGTGGGGGCCATTTGATCGTTTGGGACATGTCTGATTTGCCGGATGTTGCCCCAAATGCAAACCAAGACTTAGGGCCGGGAAGATTTGTGGGCAGGGCCTGGCTGCCCGGGCAAAAATTTAGTGAGCCTGAAATGGGTAGTCTAAGCGGTCATCATCCAATTGTGGATGAAGCTAATGGCAGGGTTTATATGGCTTATCTTACTGGCGGAAATGTGGCTTCCTTTGATATCGGTAGTGGTCCTAAAGGCGTGGACTCCCGGTACGATGTCGCCTGGGCCATCGATACCGATCCGCCCGGAAGCGGCACTCATACTGTGTCGGTGATCCGATATGACGAAGTACCCAATTTCCAGGAAAGTGAGCTACCGCGGATTTATGCCATTGTGGCAGATGAGGCCACCGGCGGCGATATGTGGAGATTCACAGATGTACCCCAGGGTGTCAGGGATGGTGTCAGGGACAAGGTATACGTCTTTGATGTAACCAACGCCGACGAGATGGAGGTTCCCTTCCCGGTAGAGACGTGGCAGGTTCCCGACGGCGATTACCTCTCGAGGGGAGGCCGGTTCGGCCCGCACCAGTTCAACGAGACAATGGACGGCGAATTAAACCTGTTTGAAGACAAGATCGCCTACGTTGCCTATTTCAACGCCGGTGTGAGGGCCATCGACATCTCCGATCCCTACAACATCAAGGAAGTGGGCTACTACGTGCCCCAGGAAAATGAGAGGACCGGATATATAGGAGGTGATCAGCCATCTCCTAATATCCAGATCAACGATGTCGATGTTGATTACAGGGGTCTCGTCTACGCGTCCGGACGTACGGGCAGCGGCCTGTACATCCTGGAGTACACCGGGAAATAAGGAGGAGCTGGTCAGAAAAAATCGGGAAAAAGCATAAGTAACAGGAGGGGATGGATCCCGGTGATAAGGGGTCCATCCCTTCTTTTTTTGGAATCTGTATGCCAGATGCAAATCTCCCTGAGTCATCATATTTTACGCTAACTCTCACTCCGGTGTCAGAGCACAAAAAAATTGCATTTTAAATTTCATCCAATTCCGCTAACGCGTCTCGTCCAGCTACGATGGACAAAAACTTCAAATTTAAATTTAAAACGATCCAAGATACAAAATCCAGGATCTATAAAGAGATCATGTTTGTCATTGCGAACCGTTCCAATAGTCATTTTCAATATTCTTCTTCGCACTTGAGGGGGAAGACCGAGATGGGGGTGGACTATATCACCCTCCCCTCAGTCCCCTCCCCTCAAGGGAGGGGAAGATTAAGGAAAGGGTTTTTTTGTAGGAAGCAATCCCGATTGCCGCGTCGCCCTGGATCACGCCAACGGCGTGACTCCTCGCAATGACGAAACTCTTAATCGCAATTCGCACCCCGCCTGTCCTGCCTGCCCTGAGTTGGTCGAAGGGAGCAAGTGGAGCGCGTCGAAGGGCGTACTCCGCATTAAAAATTGCTTTTGATTGTACTTCGCCCTCCGCCCTCCGCCCTTCGCACTGCGTAATCAGGCGCGCAGCACCTGATTACGCTTGACCTTTCCACCCCGCTCTATTACTTTCAATTGTTTAATATCAACAACTTAGGGACGCGTGTGGTCCACGCTTCAAACACCCGATTCAGCAAGGGGAAAGCATGTCAGATCAAAGCGAAAGCCGGATAATCACGGCTCGCAAGGAAAAGGTCGAACAGGTCCGGGAACAGGGTATAAACCCTTATCCTAATGATTTTAAAAGACAAAACACCTGTAAAGATATCCGGTCCGAAATGGAGGGGTTGACTCCGGAGCAGGTAGAGGGTTCCGGGAAAAGCTATGTTCTGTCGGGACGGATAATGGCTGTACGGGATTTCGGCAAGGCAGCCTTCCTGCAGTTGGAAGACGGCAGCGGTCGCATCCAGGTCTTCATAAAAAAAGATGTCCTGGGAGAAGAGGAATATGCCCTCTACAAAATGTTGGATGTGGGGGACATCGTCGGTATTTCAGGAACACCTTTTGTGACCAGGACCGGCGAGTTGACCATCCAGGCGGACGGGGTCGTTCTTGTTACCAAATCGGTGAGACCTCTTCCCGAAAAGTGGCACGGGCTGAAGGACGTAGAGATCCGCTACAGACAGCGCTATGTGGATCTTATTGCCAACCCGGAGGTTCGGGAGGTCTTTCGGCGACGGACTGCTCTGATCAAACACCTGCGTGATCATCTGGACGAGAACGGATTCATGGAAGTGGAAACACCCATGATGCATCCCATTCCAGGGGGTGCCACAGCCAGACCCTTTGTAACTCACCACAACACACTGGACATGGACCTTTACCTCAGGGTCGCTCCTGAGCTGTATCTCAAGCGACTTGTCGTTGGCGGATTCGAGAGGGTGTACGAGGTAAACCGCAACTTCCGCAACGAAGGTATCTCCACCATGCACAACCCCGAGTTCACCATGCTGGAGTTCTACATGGCTTACGCGGACTACCGTGACATGATGGATTTTACCGAAGAACTTCTCCAGACGGTGGTTCAGAAAGCGGCCGGAGGCACCTCTATCACATATCAGGGGACCGAGCTTGATTTTGCCCGTCCCTTTACCCGTCTGGCTTTTTATGATGCTCTTTACGGGGTGAAGGGGTTCAGCGAATCGGAAGGCTCTGATCACGGAAAAGCAGCGGCTTTTGCCCGGAAGGCCGAGATACCGGTCTCGGACAAAGATCCTCTGGGCAAGGTGCACCTCAAGATATTTGAGCACTTCGTTGAGCCGAAACTAACGGCCCCCACATTTGTTTACGACTACCCCATTTCCGTTTCTCCCCTGTCAAGGCGGAGCGATGCTGATCCCGAGATCGCCGAGCGGTTCGAACTTTTCGTGGCAGGCATGGAAATAGCCAACGGTTTTTCGGAGCTGAACGATCCAAGGGACCAGGAGAATCGGTTTCGCCAGCAGGTGGCCGAGTTCGATGCCGGTGACGAGGAAGCCCATCGCATGGATTCCGACTACATCAGAGCCCTTGAGTTCGGTCTGCCGCCCACGGCTGGCGAGGGGATCGGCATCGACCGGCTTGTCATGCTCGTCACCGACTCCCCTTCTATCAGGGATGTTATCCTTTTCCCCCACCAGAGAGCCGAACAGCCCTAGATGCCTGATTTAGAACTTTATCGGGCACGGAAGCTTTCTGGATTGAGTTCCCGGGACATTTTTATGTTTTTTATTGGAAAAGGCAGTGTAATTAAGAAGTTAAAGCTAATGCGCAGCATGCCATATTTTACGGACACGCTGCCAGGAGGGATGACCTTTGGGATCCTTTGAGTGGATGGTGGCTCTGCGCCACCTTCGTTCCCGTCGTAAACATGCTTTTGTTTCCCTCATCACGGTGATCTCAGTCCTGGGTATCATGGTGGGCGTTGCCGCCCTGATCACAGTCATCTCCGTCATGACCGGTTTCTCTTCCTATATGCAGGATCGGATCCTAGGGACCACATCTCATATCCTCATCACAGGTGTGGGAGGTATTGAGGATGCGCAGGATGTCGTGTCGAGGGTTCTGGATCTGGATCACGTTGTGGCAGCGGCTCCTTATGTCATGGGTCAATCCCTTCTGAAGGTGGAGGGGGATGTGACGGGGGTTGTTGTCAGGGGGATCGATCCTGTACAGGAAGCGGGGGTCACAGACCTTGCCGGCAACATGACCAGGGGATCCCTTGAGGACCTTGACGACAATGGAATTGTTATAGGGGTGGAACTGGCCCGACAGAGAGGGCTCCGGATCGGCGATCTTATTACCCTTGTCTCACCTTCCGAGATCTCCTCGCCCTTCGGAATGGTTCCCCTGATGGAGCGTTTCGCAGTCGAGGGGATTTTTGATACGGGTATGTATGAGTACGACACGGGACTTGTACTTGTTACTACTGTTGCGGCCCAGACCTTCTTCGACCTGGGTGAAGCGGTGACGGGAGTCGCAGTGAAGACCGACGATATCTACATGACCCACGAAATAGCCGAAAACATCCAGGGTGAATTAGGTCATTCTTTCTGGGTGCGAGACTGGCGAGAGATGAACCAGAACCTCTTCTCGGCCCTTAAGCTAGAAAAGATAACCATGTTCATCATTCTGGTTCTCATTATAGTCGTTGCGGCCTTCAATATTATCGGTACCCTTATCCTTGTCGTAATGGAAAAGGGCAGGGAGATCGCCATCCTCAAGGCCATGGGGGCGACACGTAAGAACATCGGCCGCATATTCATGCTGGAAGGCCTTGTCATCGGATTGGGGGGAACCACTCTGGGGCTGCTGCTGGGCCTCGGTCTGTGCTTCATACTCGCCAATTACCAGTTCGTGGAGCTGCCCGCAAGCGTCTACTACGTAACCACACTTCCGGTGAAGGTGCAGCTGATGGATGTTGCTGCCATCTGCCTGGCGGCCACGGTGGTTTCCTTTATCGCCACGGTTTATCCGGCCAGGCGAGCGTCCATGCTGAACCCCGTGGAGATCCTCAGGTATGAATGATGTCCTGGAGCGGCCGGTTTTCGAGGCCAGACAGCTGACAAAGGTGTTTACCAAAGCGGGTAAGACCATCGAGGTTCTGGATGGTATGGAACTTTCCATGAAGAGCGGAGAGGTGGTGGGTATCCTCGGTGCTTCAGGGGCAGGGAAAAGCACCCTCCTTCACATTGCCGGGGGTCTTGACTGGCCGTCCTCCGGGACCGTCCATTATGGCGAAAAGGATATATTCAGTCTTTCAGAGCCGGAACTGGCGGCATTTCGCAACAAGAGGATCGGTTTTGTCTTTCAGATGCATTATCTCCTGTCAGAGTTCACCTGCCTTGAGAACGTCATGATGCCCGGAATAATAGCAGGTGGGGAAAAAGATCAGGTCAGGGAAAGGGCTGAGGTGCTGTTGAAGCAGGTTGGTCTATCCCAACGAGGGGACCACAGGCCTGGTGAGCTTTCCGGGGGTGAGCAGCAGCGAGCGGCGGTGGCCAGAGCCCTCGTCAACCATCCTTCCATGGTACTGGCTGACGAACCCACAGGCAACCTGGATGCAAGGACGGCTGCTTCAGTACAGGATCTTTTCCTGGACCTTAACGAGACACACGGAACAACCTTCCTCGTCGTGACCCACAACAGGGAGATGGCTTCCCGATTTCATCGCAGGTTCCAGCTCAGGGACGGCGTGCTTCACCAGGAAAGGTGATACAGTTGACCTGCAGAGTATTATTTACATCTACACTCGCCATCCTGTGTGCGGTTCTTTTATTCGGCGCCGTCGAGGCCCACGCCGCACCTGTTGTCACCGACATCCGCATCGAAGGGAACCAGCGAGTTGACAACTCCAGCGTTTTGAAAGCTTTATCCATAGGCATCGGAGACCCGTTCAGCAATTTTTCTATTACCCAGAGCGTACGCAGTCTTTACAAGCTGGGAGTTTTCGCCCGTGTGTCCATAGATGAGGAGGCCACTGAAAACGGTGTTGCCCTTGTTGTCAGCGTGACCGAGTTCCCTATGGTCCGCCGGATCGAATTTATCGGAAGGGAATCGGTGGATGAGATCGAACTGAAGAAGGTCCTCAAGGTAAAGGCTTTTTCCTTTGCGGACCCCGGTAAACTGCCTGCTGAGATCAAGGCTCTCGAAGGTGTATACAGTGCGGCCGGGTACCACGGCACCGGTATAACTTCCGACATTCAGGAAACCGAAAAGGGTGTCGTGATCACGTATACTGTAAAAGAGTCTGAAAAGTTCCTGATCCGCGAAGTAGACATCATTGGCAACAGGAATATTGAAGATAGCAAGCTCCAGAAGGTAATGATGACCAAAGAGACCGGTCCGCTGTCTTTTATTTCATCAGCAGGAGGTTACGATGCAAAGGCTGCGGTCGACGATCTGCAGAGAATCCAGTACCTCTACATGGAGGATGGGTTCCTGGATATCAAGGTCCAGGAGCCTGAGGTGGAGTTGCATCCGGATGGCGAGGGGTTGTACGTCTCCCTCAAGGTGGATGAGGGAACACAATACACCCTTGGAGAGATCCGCTATTTAGGGGACTGGGAAGAACTTCCGGATCATATAAGGAGAGAGCCGAGCGTCAATATTGGCGATATCTTTGTCAGAAGCAAGGTCATGAACGACCTTCGAATGTATGAGGACAGTTACCGCGATAAGGGGTATGCCTGGTGTCGCATCGAGCCTCTTTTCAATAAGGATCAGGACAAGAAGGAGGTTGCCCTTAACCTGGAGCTCAAAAAGGGTCCTCCTGTGCATATCCGGTGGATACACGTGTCCGGAAACAGCAAAACCAGGGATTACGTCATCAGACGCGAAATGCGTCTCATGGAAGGGGATCTTTTCGACCAGAAGAAACTTGATGATTCAAAGCGCTTTATCAGGAGAATGGGTTTCTTCTCCACGGTCGATGTAAGGACCGTCAAGGTTGGAGACGACATTGCGGATATCCACGTCAAAGTTGAGGAGGGAGCGGCCGGTTCCCTTTCAGCCGGGGCATCCTTTTCGAGTGAGTCAGGCCTCGTAGGGACTCTGCAACTTTCCCTTGGGAACTTTTCTGGGAGGGGTCAGCGGCTGAATCTGAGCCTCGAGGCGGGTAGTGAAGTCTCCACTTACAGCGTCAGTTTCACTGAGCCGAGGCTGTTTTCAGGGGATTTCTCATTCGGGCTAGACCTGTTCAACAAAAGCAATATTTATTCCGAATACACACAGGACAGTGACGGCGCCAGCGTGCGGCTGGGTTACATGCTCAGCGATTCATCGAGCCTGTCGGGCCGTTATCGCTATGTGAACTATGATGTGTACGACATTGATTTAAATGCCAGCGATCTTATCAAGGAACAGGAAGGGATATCCGCCACATCCTCAATACGTCTCGGATATAATTATGATACGCGGGATTTCCCCCAGGACCCCAGAGAGGGAGTCAACCTTCGCCTATCAACGGAATTAGCGGGCGGTGCGCTTGGTGGAACCAACGATTTTGTGCGTTATGAGATCGAAGGCAGCTTTTTTACACCTCTTACCGGGGATCTGATCGGGCTTGCCCATCTGGAGTTGGGTGTCATCTCACCCTTTGGAGGAGATGAAGTTCCGGTTACCGAAAAATATTTCATGGGAGGGCTTTACTCTCTCCGGGGCTTCGAATACAGGATGGTCGGACCCCTCGATGATGGTGAGCCTCTTGGGGGGACCAAATCTTTCCTGATGAATTTTGAGGCAACTTATCCCCTGATACGTGATGCCAACATAAAAGGTGTGCTTTTCTTCGATGGCGGAAACGTCTGGGCTGAGGCTGAGGATGTCAAGGCAGCAGACCTCAGATATGGAGCGGGCTTCGGATTCCGGTGGGCCGCGCCCATCGGTCTCCTCAGACTGGAATGGGGTTTCAACATCGATCCGAAACCCGATGAGGTACAACCGGGATGGGAGTTTTCCATCGGGACGATGTTTTA
>JALHUC010000636.1 GCA_022865845.1 bacterium
AGACCTCAGATATGGAGCGGGCTTCGGATTCCGGTGGGCCGCGCCCATCGGTCTCCTCAGACTGGAATGGGGTTTCAACATCGATCCGAAACCCGATGAGGTACAACCGGGATGGGAGTTTTCCATCGGGACGATGTTTTAGGATCTGGAATGGGGAATATGGAAGAAGGAATAGTGTAGATTAATAGGTGAACAGTGAATGGTGAATAGTAAGGTCAGTGTGATCGTCCGCTGGCCGCTAGTCGCCAATCATAAAAGATTTGGGAGGATCAAAATGACATTCAAACGCTTAGCACTAATAATTGCCGTGGCCGGGATCTCGCTGACCTTGTCTACCGGAAACATTATGGCTGCGTCCATGCTCAAGGTCGCGGTGGTGGATCTGCAGGGCGCACTCAACTCAACTTCTGAAGGGCTTGCAGCCAAAGAGACCCTCAGGAAAAAGCATCTGGCGAAACAGGAACAGGTTGATAAAATGAAAGCGGAACTCGATACCATGGAGGAAAAGATAAAAAGTCCAGTCCTCAGCCAGGAGGCCCAGACAGAGCTGAAGGAAAATTACCGCCGGACCAAGGCTCAGCTTATCGAGTACGTGACCCTGGCCAAAGAGGAAGAGGAAAGAGAAAATCAACAACTTTCTGCAAGGATCCTTGAAGGTCTCATCAAGATCGCCCGTGAGATCGCCCAAGCGGATAATTTCACCATCGTCTTTGAAAAAAGCGGAAGCGGAGTGGTCTATTTCGAGGACAATATGGATATCACGGATAGAGTCGTGAAACTCTACAATGAGCGTTATATGGCGGGGGAAGGGCAGTGAAAGAGATCACCCTGGCCGAGTTGGCTGGGAAACTCGGCGGAGATCTGGTTGGCGATCCTGACGTCACCGTGTCGAGCGTAGCACCCCTGAACACAGCAGGTCCGGATCAGATCTCGTTTCTCTCGGACGCAAAGTATCTGTCTTCAATGCAGAACACTTCGGCCGGTGGAGTCATCGTCTCCAGGGAGACCGAGGTCAGCGGGTTAAACCTCATCCGTGTTGAAAATCCCTATCTGGGGTTCGCCATGGCGATGGAACTGTTTTACTTGAGGCCCTACGAGGCCGCGGGCATCAGCAGTGTTTCATTTATCCATGAAAAAGCCAGTATAGGTAAGGAGCCCAGTATCCACCCTTATGCAGTGATCTGCCAGGACGCCAGGATCGGGGACAGGGTCACACTGATGTCGGGAGCCTATGTGGGCCCTGGAGCCACGATCGGTGACGATACCACGATCCACCCCAACGTTGTCCTGGAAGGCGGTGTCTGTGTCGGCAGCAAGGTGATCATCCATGCAGGTACAGTCGTGGGCAGCGATGGTTTCGGATTCGCGGCGGTCGGTGAGCGCCACAGAAAGATCCTGCATACGGGGATCGTAAGGATCGAGGACGAGGTGGAGATCGGCGCGGGGTGCACCATCGACAGGGCAGTCTTTGGTGAAACGGTGATCGGTCACGGGAGTAAACTGGATAACCTGGTCCATATCGCTCATAATGCCCGTACAGGGCGCAATTGCCTGCTCACCGGGCAGACGGGGTTAGCCGGAAGTGCTGTGCTCGGGGACAATGTCATCATGGCAGGGCAATCCGGAGTGGGTGGACACCTGAAAATCGGCAGCGGCACCATCATCATGGCCAGGACTGGAGTTACCAAGGATGCCCCGCCAGGAGCCCGCCTTGCAGGTTTCCCGGCCATTGATAACAACGTATGGAGAAGATCATCAGCCGTTTTTAACAGGCTCGATGATATGAGGAAAAGGCTTGTCAGGCTGGAGAGAGAAATGTCGAAAATCAGCGGAGGGAATGAAGAGGAGGAAATAAACTAATGGACATTGCCCAGATAATGAAGATCCTGCCGCACAGGTATCCTTTCCTGCTCGTGGACAGGATACTGGAACTCGTTCCCCAGGAGAAGATCGTGGGCTTGAAGAACGTCACCATAAACGAGCAATTCTTCCAGGGCCACTTCCCCGGGCACCCTGTAATGCCGGGTGTGCTCATTCTGGAATCCATGGCTCAAGTGGCGGGGATATTGGCTTTTTCCGGCGCAGGAACCGTTGAAGAGATCGAGAATAATATGAAAGATAAGGTGATCTACTTCATGTCTATCGACAAGGTGAAGTTCAGGCGACCAGTCGTTCCAGGGGATCAGCTGCGCCAGGAAATTGTACAGACCAGGCACAGGGGGACGATCGCCAGCTTCGAAGGTAAGGCCTATGTTGGAGAAGACCTTGTTGCCGAGGCCCAGATGAAGGCCATCCTGGTGGACAGGGAAACCGAAAGGGATTAGATGCCGGCCCACAAAGAAACAAGGATCGATACCCATGCGGTTGTGAGCGATGGGGCTGAGCTTGATGCCGGAGTCGTGGTAGGACCTTTTTCGGTCATTGGAAAGGGTGTTCGTATCGGCGCTGATACGGTCATTGGACCCCACGTCGTTCTAGAGGGAAGGACCACCATCGGCTCGGGAAACCGGATCTTCCAGTTCGCTTCAGTGGGAGCGATGCCACAGGATCTCAAATACGCAGGTGAAGACAGCGAACTTGTCATCGGGGACCGGAATCAGATCCGGGAATGTGCCACGATCCACCGGGGAACAGAGGGCGGCGGCATGGTGACCAGCATTGGGGATGATGGTCTTTTTATGGCCTATTCTCATGTGGCTCACGACTGCCGTATAGGCAACAGAGTCATCCTCGGTAACGCTTGCACCCTGGCCGGCCATGTGACCATCGAGGATGGGGCCATTCTTAGCGGCCTGACAGGTGTTCACCAGTTTTGCAGATTGGGCCAGTTGTCCTATGTTGGTGCCGCCTCAGTAGTGGTCAAGGACGTTCCCCCCTTTACGACCGTTCAGGGCGACAGGGCAAGGCTGGTGGGCCTGAACCTCGAGGGGCTCAGAAGAAAGGGGCTTTCTGACGATGAGATCTCCAATCTGAAAAGGGCATACCGAGTGCTGTTCAGAAGCGGATTGGTCCTGGGCGAAGCTGTGGAAAAAGTCCGGGCGGAAATTTCTCAGGATCCTGTTGTCGAACTTCTCACTGAATTCGTGCTGGCATCCGAAAGAGGGGTTACCAGGTGATTTCGGCAGGGGATCGGATCGGGGTTATTGCCGGTTCAGGACACCTGCCCTTTCACATAGCACACTACCTGTCGGGCGCTGGTTATAATGTATATGTGGCCGGCCTGAAAGGTGCAGCTGACCCTGCCCTCGATTGTCCGGAGTGGGAAACCGGGTGGTACAATACATACTCGCTCCAGGAGCTACTGGACGGCCTGGGACAGGCCAGAGTTGCGAAAGTTGTTCTCGCCGGGAGGGTCGGCCATGAGGAGATCTTCAGCACCAGAAAATTTGACGGCCTTCTGGCAGCTTTCCTGGGCAACCTTAAGGACCATCGTCCCTCAACGATCCTTGGCGGTCTGGTCGATCTTCTCACAGGGAACGGTTTTGAGGTTCTTCGCCTCACTGAAGTGGCGCCCGATCTTCTACCGGAAGCTGGATGGTTAGCCGGACCGCCGGTGCAGCTCCGGCAGGTTCCGGATATCGAATCCGGGTGGCGGATCGCCAGGGCCATTGCGAACCTCGATATTGGCCAGACGGTCATTTTAAAGGGGGGGGCTGTGGTGGCGGTAGAGGCCATGGAAGGAACGGACAGGACTATCGAAAGAGCCGGAGTGATCTCGGGTGGCGGGGTAACCGTAGTTAAACTGGCAGCCGGAGATCAGGATCTCAGATACGATATACCTACTGTCGGATCGGAAACCATTTCGCGCCTGGCTGAAGCCGGCGGCAACCTTCTTGTTGTAGAGGCTGGGCGATGTTTCCTCCTAGATCTAGGTAGGATCTCCGCCCTGTGCGAAGAAAAGGGTATAACCCTTCTTGCGGGCACTGACACCGGGGATGGGGGAGTCCATTGGCCCGAAGCCTGATGATCGTGGCGGGGGAGGTTTCAGGCGACATGTACGGCGGTCGGCTGGCAAAGGCGCTTCTGGCATTGGAACCCGGAATAAAGCTGGCCGGCATTGGCGGTGATATGATGGCCGAGGCAGGCGTTGACCTGCAGGTTCACATCAGTGACCTCTCGGTCATGGGGATCTGGGAAGTAATGCGCGACATGGGCCGGTTGAGGAAGATCCTTGACGAGGCCAAAGAGTCCATGCGCAAGTCCAGACCGGATGGGCTTGTTCTGATTGATTTTTACAGGTTTAATATCGAGCTTGCCAAAGAGGCCAAACGCCTCGGTATCCCGGTGGTTTATTACGTGGCTCCCAAACTGTGG
>JALHUC010000637.1 GCA_022865845.1 bacterium
AAAGACCACTCTTTCACCATGATGCTCCGCAACAACCTTCGAAGCGACAACCGGGGTGCGGTTGAGGTTGGATGGTCCTATCCCCTGAAGGGCAGAATGAAAGGATATCTGCAGATATTCGAGGGTTATGGTGAAAGCCTCGTCGATTACGACTACCGGATGACAAGGGTGGGAATGGGGATCCTGCTGGCGGATTGGCTATAATTCAGTCCAGAGTCCAGAGTCCAAAGGGAGAAAAGTGAAATGAAGATTTCAATGTACGCTGCTCTGGCCATAGTATTGCTATTGGTACTAGCACCAGTCACTGATTCTCTCGCTGGTGAGGTAGACGTGGTGGCGGTAAAAACCAGTTCCGGGGAAAATGGGATCTGGTCTTTCTCCGTCACAGCCAGGCACGATGACGAGGGTTGGGGCCACTATGCCGACAGGTGGGAGGTGCTGGGACCGGGAGGCGAGGTCATCGGGACGCGCGTTCTCCTTCACCCTCACGTCGGGGAGCAGCCGTTCACCAGAAGCCTTGAAGGGGTAAAGGTCTCGGAAGGTGTTTCGGAGGTTGTAGTCCGTGCTCATGACCTGGTCCACGGCTACGGCGGTGAGGAAATGGAAGTGAAGCTCATGCGTGAGTAGGTTGCTATCCTGATAGGTCTTTACTATTCTTTCGCAGAACGCAGAACGCAGGGGAAGATCAAAACCTGATCCACCGCGGAGGACGCGGAGTAACACAGAGGAAAGCCTCAATCTGGGGAAAACAACGGTTACTCTATTAAAGCGTTTAAACCTGTCTCTCGCAGAGCCGCAGAGTTCGCAGGGAAGGACAAAATACTTTTTTAGATTTAATCCAAAGATTTGATTTGATTTTCTCTGCGTTCCCTGCGCCTCTAGAGAGTCAAGCCAAGGGCATGACGAACGAGCGTGAGGCTGCCTGTTTTTTGGATTTTGGATCGTATTCACGGATTTACGGCACTTCCCCCTTGACATTTCCCCTGTCCAGGAGCATGTTTACTGGCTTTGCTATACCATTAACTTTCGAAAAGGGATGAAAACACAGTGCAGGAAAATATTCGTAACATCGCAATCATTGCCCACGTTGACCACGGTAAGACCACGCTGGTGGATGCAATGCTCAAACAGTCAGGCGTCTTCAGGGAAAACGAAGTTGTCAACGAGCGCGTCATGGATTCCAACGACCTGGAACGGGAGAGGGGCATCACCATCCTCGCCAAGAACCTGAGCGTTCAATTTGAAGATATCAAGATCAACATCGTCGACACCCCGGGACATGCGGACTTCGGGGGTGAGGTGGAACGGATCCTCACAATGGTGGATTCGGTCCTCCTCCTCGTGGACGCTGTGGACGGTCCCATGCCTCAGACCCGTTTTGTCCTCAGGAAGTCGCTGGAAATGGGGCTGCGCCCCATACTCATCGTCAACAAGGTTGACCGCCCGGCGGCCGACCCGCTCCAGGCCCAGAGCAGAGTGTTCGACCTTTTCTGCGATCTTGCCACATCCGAGGATCAGCTGGACTTTCCCACGCTGTTCACCAACGCCCGGCAGGGTACCGCTGTGCGGGACATGAGCGAGGAACCCAGGGACCTAAGACCCCTTTTTGAAACCATACGGGACAACATCCAGCCTCCTGCGGGAGATGCAAGCGCTCCTTTCCAGATGCTGATCGCCCATATCGATTACAACGATTATCTCGGAAGGATCGCCACCGGCAAGGTGGCCAACGGCAGTGTTGCCGTCGGAGACAATGTGGCCCTCATCAAGGGGGACGGAAGGGTAGCTAAGGGTAAGGTCAGTCGTCTCCTGGCTCACGAGGGGCTTCGGCAGGTGGAGGTTAACGCAGCCACTTGCGGCGACATAGTGACCATCGCCGGCCTGGAAAATGTGGAGATAGGTGAGACTGTCACCGACCCCTCCCATCCCCACGCCCTCCCCTATAGGGTTGTTGACGAACCCACCCTGGCGCTGAACGTCATGGTCAGCACCAGCCCCTTCGCCGGTCGGGAGGGAAAATACGTCACCTCCAGAAATATTCGCGAGCGCTTGCACCGGGAGCTTCGCAACAACCTCTCCCTGCGGGTCGAAGATACTTCGAGCCCCGACACTTTTCGGGTGTCCGGCCGCGGGGAGCTGCACCTGGGGATCCTCCTTGAGAACATGAGGAGAGAGGGCTTCGAGATGGCTGTTTCCAAGCCAGAAGTCATCTTCAAAGAGGTCGATGGGGTTCGGATGGAGCCCATGGAATGTCTCGTGATTGACGTCCCCGTTGAGCACCAGGGAGCGGTAATGGCCAGCGTCGGGCCGCGTCGGGTGGAGCTGCTGTCAATGAACTCTATCAACAACGAGGTCCGCCTGGAATTTTCCATACCAGCGAGGGGGCTCATCGGGCTGCGAGGAGAACTGCTCACAGAAACGCGGGGCACCGCGGTTTTGAACCATGTCTTTGACGGCTATCAACCGTACAAGGGAGATATTCTTGGCCGCAGGACCGGGGCCCTTGTGTCCATGGAGAACGGCTTCGTTACCGCCTATGCGCTGGAAATGCTTCAGGAGAGGGGAAAACTTTTCGTAGAACCGGGCACGGAGGTATACGCGGGAATGGTGGTCGGGGAAAATGCGAAGGACACCGATCTGGATGTTAACCCGGTACGCTTGAAGAAGCTGACCAACATGCGCTCTTCCTCATCCGATTTCAGTGTCAAGCTGACACCTCCCACCATCCTCACGCTGGAACAGGCCATGGAGTACATTGGTGACGACGAGCTGGTGGAGATTACCCCCAATTCCATACGGTTACGCAAGAGGGTGCTCAACAAGAACTTCAGGACTAAAAAGACCGCGGTGGTTTAAGGACCGGTAATCGGTAATCAGTGATCGGTGAAAAGCCGTGACTGGTGACCCTTCAGCGCGCTGCGTTTGCTCAGGGCAGGCGGGTAATAGGTAAGTCCTTTTCGCTTGTTTTC
>JALHUC010000638.1 GCA_022865845.1 bacterium
ACCAGGGGCTGGCAGGGCAGACGTGCCGCCCTTCTTTCCATCGTCGGTTTTCTCGCTGTGGTCTTCACCTATTTCGGTGTCAACTTTCTCCTGTCGGGACTGCACAGTTACGGTTAGGCTGAACCTCCACAGTAATTAATTTACAGTAAAGGCGGGATTCCCCGTCTTTACTTTTTTTAGGCGAAAGTTCAGCGTGCTTGGGTGCCTGGGCGGAGGAACAGTCCAAAGTCCAATGTCCAAAGTCATGGTATGCTTCTGTACAAGCTCGATCGCTTTGCTCCGTGTTTCTTCGGGCAGACACCGGATGCTCGGCCGACCTCGATGTCGGGAAGCCAGACCAGATGGCCCTTCCCGTTTGAAGCGCTTAACCAAACGCTTTATCTGGCGGACGCTCAACTCTAACTGAGCAGCAGCGACTTTTTGTTTGATGGCACCGGAGGCTAACGCATTCATGACGGTTACACGATCCAGTTCCTTGTGGCTCAATGTGAATATTTCCTCCGACATGTCGCCCCTTTGCAAAAGTTGGAGTAGGGGACATTTGTAACTTGGACAGAGGGGACATTACTACTTTGGACTAACACTGCTGAGGAAAGGGTTGACGAGGCAATAGCTTTATTGCAAGGTGATGAGCCTGTCGAAACACCTGGTGAAGGGCCAGCTCCAGCGGTCCAGGATAGCTCCCAGGTTAGCTTTGCTGCTTCTGATACAGCTACAGCCGGAACTCCCACGGCCGAGGTACCGCTGGCTAAGAAGGGAGCAGGGGATGAACCTCTCGATCTTTCAGAGGTTATCGCTCTTAATGAAACCGGGAAAAACGATGAGGCCGCAAAAGCTCTGGAAGAGCTGCTGGCCGGGAAACTCGGTGATGCCGGTTTTACCATGAAAAAGAAAACGAAGATGAGCGCCATGGAAAAAATGCAGCTCATGATGCAGGAAAAACAGGGACAGTAAATGAGATATGCTAGCTACATTATCAGGTTTGTGATGGTCGCTGCTGCAGTTGCTACTCTTTACGTGGGGATAGTGCAGGGTGAGTTTGGCGAGACTATGTTCAACGCCACCCTCCTCTGACTGTCCTGCATCGGGGTCGGGTGATCCCGTAGATAGGAACGATGGAAGATCGGTCCGTTCCCCGGGAGTGGGGGAGGGGGTGAAGGGGAGAGGGGGCGGAGGAACAGTCCAAAGTCCAATGTCCAAAGTCTAACGGGTAAAGAGCCGTGATTGGTGATTCGTAATTGGTAAAACCTGAAACTTGAAACTTGAAACCCCGACCAAAGGTCGGCGTCATTCCGGGTCCCTTCAATCGCGCGAACAGAGTGATTGTCCGGAATCCAGCCTGATCGTTTGAAATTGAAGTAAAAATTGTCATTGCGAGGCCCGAAGGGCCGCGGCAATCCCGGGATCGCTTCATCACGCAACAGCGTGATTCGCGATGACAAAATTAAATCTGAAATCTGAAATCTGAAATTTGGAATTAATTTTTTAACCAGGAGCCTTTCACCCCTTGCACCGGATTCTATTTCGAAGGATCACACAGTCTTTCCTCGGGATCGGTGTCACTAACGGATACCTGAAAGGGTTTGTCCCTCCGGGATCACTGTGGCAGGGTCAGTCCAAGGGATTCTGCGTTCCCGCCCTTAACTGCTATGCCTGCCCTGGTTCCCTTTTCGCCTGCCCTATCGGCACCCTTCAGCACTTCGCGATTATCAGGGCCGTCCCCATGTACTTTATCGGGTTCTTCGTGACCTTCAGCATGATCATCGGCAGGATGGCCTGCGGTACCATCTGCCCCTTCGGCTACCTCCAGGAGATCCTGTACAAGTTCCGTTCCTCCAAGCTGCGTATTCCCTTCTGGATGACCTACATCAAATACGCCATCCTCGTCGGTCTCGTGTTTGTCATCCCTTTCTATACGCTCGAGCCATGGTTCTCCAAGCTCTGCCCGGTTGGGACCCTCATCGGCGGGCTCCCGTGGGTGACCGTCAACCCTGAGATCCGGTTGATGATCCAAGAACTGTTCTGGGTCAAGATCGCTATCCTCATTACCGTTGTGTCCCTTTCCGCCCTGTCCAAAAGACCCTTCTGCAGAGTGATCTGCCCCCTGGGAGCCATTTTCTCCCTTTTTAACCGGATCAGCATCCTGCGCCTTCAGTGGAGCGAGGCCCTGTGTACCCACTGCGACAAGTGCACGCGGATCTGTCCCATGGATATCTCCATCTACAAGGATGCCAACAATCACAACTGCATCCGCTGCCTTGACTGCAGCCAGTGCCCGGCGGTCACCGTAGTTGTGGGCCCGGGTAAACTGAAGGAACCTGCCCGGGACCATGTTCTGGAACCAGCAGCCAACTAGGTCATGTGGCTGGATATGGGGGATCCTTAAACCTATTAAACGCCAACATGTCGTAAAAAATCCATCATGGGTCATTGCGACAGTAAAAAAGGGGATTTGCTGCCTTTTGGAGTAAAAGCTGAGGATCAGCGCCAGTAAAATGTTTTTTATGAGTGGATACCCTGGATCGCCTTCATCCAGTTTGAGTATGTCATACCAGACTCATAGGGTGGAAGTTTTAGGCCTGCCAAGTGTTCTCTGGTAGATTATCGTGATGGGCCCTTCCTCTGTCTGAGGGTTTGAAGCTTGCTGTCTGCAATAGCTATGTATTTAGGATCGCCGAGCCAGTACCGCTTGAAACTCTCGTAATTGGAGACAGCGTCATCCTGGCGGCCCAGGTTCTCGTTGGCGAGTGCGATGTTGTAGTAGGACATGGCAAAAGTAGGGTCTATGAACAGGGCCTTTTGGTAGTAGCTTATGGCTTCCTGGTAGCTGCGTTTTTTAAAGTATATATTGGCCAGGTTGTTGGCCGCCTCGATGTATCGTGGGTTCAGCTGTAGTGCCTTTGTGTATACAGAAATGGCCTCATCCGTTTTCCCGGCTTCCCTCAGGATGTTGCCCAGGTTGTAGTTGGCAAGAGCCGATTTCGGGTCCAGCTGAATAGCCTTTTTCATCCACTTCTCAGCCTCCTCATACTCCTTTTTCTTATGGTACACGTTCCCGATGTTGATGTAAGGGTTGGGGAACATGGGGGCCAGTTTGATGGTCTGCTGGTAATGAGAAAGGGCCTTGTCCCACTCTCCCTGCTGCTCATAGTAGATCCCCAGGTTATTGTAGCCCCTCACTGATTTCCTGTCCTTGAGGATCACATCCTTCCACATGGTTTCCTCAGTGGCAAAAGCGGCGTTACGCTTTAAAGTACCCACGCCCATGAGGAGCAGGGTAGCGATACACAGGGCGACAAACCCCTTGTAAAAATAGCCGGCGTCCTCCCGGAACCTTATATAGAGGCGGCTTGCGATGTAGGTGACACCCCGCATCTGCTCCACAGCAAACCTGAGCAGATTCGCATTTGCGGGATTGGCGACGTCGAATTTGCCAT
>JALHUC010000639.1 GCA_022865845.1 bacterium
CCTCCAGTCTTCGCTTTGGGGCGTCGCCGATGGCTATGCCCTCACAAGCCAGCTTCGCCTTGGCGAGGCGGCATAACTTCGCCGCGATAGGTCACATGGCTGACGGTTCGCGATGACCCGTCTTCGCTTTCAGCTTCCGTCGCCGCCTGCGGCTATGCCGTGACAGGTCGCCGTGGCAGGCAAAAGCGGGTGGATTCCGGGTCCTCGCCTTTGCTCAACCCGGAATGACTTAAGGAAATTCCAAGGTTCACTTTATCCCTTTTATCCCCTTCATCCCTGTTAAAAGATTTTGTCTTGTCATTCAGCCTTTCAGGTTGTTCCAGAGGTTGACGATAAAATCCTGAGCATTTGTCAGGATAGCGACCGCCTGGGCAGAGCCACGGTTTGCCAGCTTGTCTGCGGAAAATTCGGTCATGTCGACAATGTAGAAGAAGATCGGGCGCACATCGCCATCCGGCAGCACCTTGTAACTTGGTACCATGTTGCCAAAAGCAATGGAGTGCAGCTGGGTAGCCAACGCAACCACGATCGTTGCCTTGCGCGCATGCTCACGCATGGCATCCTGAGCTTTGTAAGTATCGGAAATGACTTCCGGCAACGGCCCGTCATCACGGATGGAACCGGCAAGGACATAGGGAATTCCCTTCCTTTCACAGGCGTAAATGATCCCCTCCTTGATCTTAAGCTCTTCTATCGTCCTGGCAATCGAGCCACGGCGACGGACTTCATTGATGGTGTCGAGGTGGTTGTAATGGCCGAGGGGCTTTAAGGTCTGCGAGTAGATGTCCTGGCCAAGACCGGTGCCAAAGAGCGCTGCCTCAAGGTCATGGGTAGCCAGAGCGTTCCCGGCAAGCAGGCCATGGCAGTAGCCGTTCTCGATGAGGCCCTGCATGGCATTACGGCTGTCCTTGTCGAAAGCCACCGCCGGTCCGAGGACCCAGACGATATGGCCGTGGTCGCGGTCATGGCGCAGTACATTGTAGAGCTCATCATAGCTGCGGGAAAACGGAGTCTCACGGGTTCCACGCGTACGAAAAGAAAACTTGTCGACAGCTTCAGCCGAAGATTGCTCAAAACCGTCGATGTGAACATATATCCCCTCCTCACCGTTTTCTGTCCGGCCGATCACGACCTGATCGCCCTTCCGTACCCTGCGTGGTTCCATGGCCTCGACCACATCCCCCGCAAGGACAAGAACAGTATCCATCCTGCTTTCCGGGACCAGCAGCCAGCGCCCATTGCCCAGATGCAGATATTCAGGGTGGTTTGATGTGCCATGGAACTGACTGGGGACGACGCCGTCGGCCGGCGCAGGCTCAACGCTGACGACAGGGGCTAAAACAAGGTGCTGCGCTGTAAAGTCGGGGTGAGAGTATCCGGGAATAATCGACATAGTGCACGCCTCCTTAAAGATAAGGGATGTAGTCTATATCTAAACAGTATATGCGAAGAAAGCCAGTCAATCAAAAACCTCGTGGAACTTCTGGGTTCTGGGTGGGTTCTGGGGGTCGGAGGTTGGAGTTCAGTGCACTAGTGCACAAGTGCACCGGTGCACTTTATTCCTGTGCTCTGACACCGGATTCCATATTCACTTCACCAACACGAACCCTCCAAAAAAGACTAATAGAGCAAGCACCGCGCCGGCGTAGAATGGTCCGCTGATCCCCCACAGGGCAAAAGCGAGTCCCATCACAAGAGGTCCCATGGTCTGCCCGAGACGCAGGACGGTTCCGTTCACCGACATGAGGACCCCCCTTTGCTCCATGGGGGCATAACCGGCCATAAGGGACATGATGCAGGGGATGTTCATGCCGTGCCCGAGACCGAAGATGGCAGCGGAGACCAGGTAGAGTTCGAGTCTTGGTGTGAAAGGGATGATCGCCAGGGCGGCGGCATACAGGAGAAAAGAGATTTTTATCAGGCCCGCCTCGGAGAACTTTCGCGTCAGCCTGCCCAGCTGGGAGGAGGTGATCGCAGTGGTTACGGACATGGCTGACATGAGCAGGCCGATGGCCATGGTGGAAGCGCCGAATCGCTCGGATGCGATGAGGGGAAAGAAGGTCAGCAGGGATCCGTAGAGAATGATAAAGGTGGCGACACTGACCAGGAACACTCCGACCACCCGCCGGTTTGCCAGGACCAGCCCGGCGCCCTTCAGGTATTCACTTAACCGTTGTTTTCTGGAAGGTTCAGGCGTGTCCATGTGAAAGAGAACGAGCCACGCCACAGGCAGGGCCAGGAAGGGCAAGAGGAAAGGGTAGTTCCATCCGAAGAGGGCCAGCGCGCCGCCGATGGCAGGATAGCTGGCTGTCCCGACGGACAGGATGCTGGCGTTGTAACCCATGGCCGCGGCGCGGGCCCTGCCCTCGAAAAGGTCGCCGATGACTGTCGAGGAAAGGGCGGCCAAGGCTGATCCTCCCACCCCCTGGAAGAATCTGAGGACGAGGAGAAGGTCAAAGTCCCGGACGAAGCCGCACGAACCGCCCGCCACGGCAAACAGCACCAGCGACGGGACGAGGATCCTCTTCCTGCCAAAACGGTCCGCCAGGATGCCCAGGAAGGGGGACAGAAAAATGCCCGGAAGGGTGAAGACGATGATGAGAAGGCCGACCTGCCTGGGCTCGATCCCGAGGTCCTGGATGATCCTTGGGAAGGCGGGGGTGATGCTGGCCACCCCGAGAACCCCCATGAGGGTGACGGTGAAGATGATCCTCAAATTCGGATCACGGTAGACTTTGATCG
>JALHUC010000640.1 GCA_022865845.1 bacterium
CTGATCACCGGATCATGACACGATCGCTGATTTTAGGAAGCGTCACTTAAAGGCCTTTTTGGGGGAGGAATCAACCACGAAAAATGACGACGGCCGACAAACTTACGTCATGCCGCTGGCGTGATAGAGGTTTCCCGACACGCTGCTAGATGATGCGAAAGCTCTCCACCAGCGTACAGCGCCGCTGCCGCGTATAGGTACGCGCCGAGGTCAGCCCCTCACCGGTCGGACCCGCGATGGTGAAAGAAGTGTGACCTTCGCCACCGAGACCAAGTCCTGCGTAAGACGGACCGTTCTTGACAAAGAGCGTTGTCTGAACAGCCCGGGCGAAAGCCGTCATGTTGTCAACGTTGGTCGAGTGCATGATGGCCGTGTGTCGGTTCCCCTGTTCCACCTCCACCGCGAAATCAATGCCTTCCTGAACATCCGCCACTCGTACGATAGGCATGATGGGCATCATCTGCTCGAGCCAGACAAGGGGGTGGTCCTTGTCGGCCTCGAATATGGCCAACCGGAACTCTTCACCCAGTTCAATGCCCACCTCTTTCAGGATCACCTGAACATTCTTCCCTATGAAGGCGGGGTTGATCCCTCCCTCCCTGGTGACCACCAAAGCGGTCACCTGTTTGGCTTCGTGAGGGGTCAAAAGGCGGGCTTTACCCGTTTCCTGCATGAATTTGATGAGACAGTCGGCTATTTCGGTAACGACGATGACCTCTTTTTCGCAGGTACAGAAAATATTGTTGTTGATGCTCGCTCCGTCAACGATGGATTTAGCGGCCTTTCGGATATTGGCGGTCTCGTCCACCAGAACAGGAGGATTGCCGGCGCCGGCGCCAATGGCTTTTTTGCCTGAACGAAGAACCGCGTTCACAGCCGCCTTCCCACCGGTTACAACCAGCATGTTAACCTTGGGGTGCGCCATGATCTCCTTGGCCGTATCCATTGTCGGTTGGCTGACCGAGGAGATCAGGCCCGGGGGGCCGCCAACCTCGACGATGGCCTTATGGAGCAGCCGGATCATACCAGTGCTGGTTTCCCTGGCGCCGGGGTGAGGGTTAAAAACCACAGCGTTTCCCGCGGCGATCATACTTATGGCATTGTGAATGATGGTGCCGGTTGGGTTGGTTATGGGCGTCAGGGAACCGATGACACCAACAGGAGCATGCTCCAGAAGAGTCAGGCCATCGTCACCACTTTTGGCCTCCGGATGAATATCTTCCGTACCAGGGGTCTTGGTGGAACAGAGGATGTTTTCCTTTACCTTGTCCTCGAAACGGCCCAACTTTGTTTCTCTTACCGCCATGGCGGACATCGTTTCATTGTTATCAAGAGACACTTTTCTCATTGCCGCGATCATCTGGTCCCGTTGCCCCAGGGTCATGGAGGTCAGCTTTTTCTGGGCCTGTACCGCTCCTGCGACCGCTTCCTCAACCGTCTGACAGACACCATCGCCGCTGGCCCCGGAGATCGAAAGCTCTTCTTCGCTCACAAGGTTTTCCAACACTTTCTGGATCACGGTGGTGACATAATCCTGGTTGATATCCATTGCTCACTCCTCCCTTTTCAATCTACCCGATACGATCCCACCCTCAGGATCAGGGGTCGACACCAGTTTCTTGGCGTTTTTATCTTCCACAATAGCAGGCACGCTACCCATCATTTTATGCCGCCAAATTCAGTCCCCAAAGGCAGCCAAAATAACTCCGCCAACCAGGATCTGAAGCTCCACCCTGTTCACAGCCAGTCCCTCCCGCTCCAGGGAAAAAGCGAGGTTTTTTTCAAGCTGGTGAACCCAATCGCCACCCTGACGGCTGAAAGTCAAAGTTTTCTCGAAATGTTCAGACCAACGCTCCATTTCACCGAAGGTTTGAATAACAGGTTCGGCGACTTGCATGTCCTGTTCTACGGTTCCACCGCTAATACCGATGGCCCCCACGACCTTCCCTCTGAAACGCAGCGGGAAACCACCTCCGAATAGAATTATTTTCCCACCGTGTGTATTCTGGATCCCGTAAAGTATGCCCTCCGGCCGGGCCAGGCTGCCAACCTCATGGGTGGGCATTCGAAGGGAAGCCGATGTGAAGGCTTTGGAACTCGCGATCTCCGAACTGGCCGGAAGCGCCCCATTCATACGAACGAAAGACTGAAGAGACCCTTCCTCATCAGCCAGGGCGATGGCAATGGGAACACCTATATCCCGAGCGGCCGCTTCGGCGACGGTGCAAAGCATCTGGGCTACCGGATAGGGAATCCGCATTATCCCGAACCTCTCATAACGATCGCTCCAAGACATTTGCCACTGTCCTGGTCACTATTGCTTCCACTTCCACAGCCCAGGCGAGTATAAAGATCAGATCCCCCATCCGGTTGAAATAGGTCAATAGAAGTTCCAATCCCTTGGACTCCAGGCTCAATCGGACAATGGCGCGCTCGCCCCGACGACAAACCGCCCTGGCAGTATGAAGCGCGGCGCTGTCAACCGATCCCCCGGGGATGACGAACCGCCCTGGCGAACCGTGGGATTCCTGAAATTCGTCGATCCATTTCTCGATCCTGCTGATATCCACTTCACCAATGCGCTTTTTCAGTGAAATACGACTCTCAGGAACAGAGGCCAATTCTGCGCTGGCGCTGAAAATGTCCTCCTGCAAGGAATGAATGATACTTCTTACAGATTCCGATTCAACAAGGGCGCGGGCGGTTCCCAGGTGGCACTGGAGTTCGTCCAGCACGCCGTAGGCTTCGACCCGGGTGTCATCCTTCCGCACAGATTCACCGCTCAGAAGCCTTGTACGCCCCTCATCCCCTTTCCGGGTATATATTTTTTTATCCCCAGCTCTCATAGATCACGACTCAGATCCAAAACAACCAGCGAACAGATGGTGTGTTTTTTCTCATTGAACGTTGAGTTCATCTATGATCCCAATGATCGTGGCGTCCACGGGACACCCGTCATCACCCAGGGCCTGCCGCGCTCCACTACCCTGAACAACGAAAACCCTTTCCCCGACACCGGCTCCCACTGCATCGACAGCAACCAACGTCCCACCCTGAGGTTCTTCCGTCCGGGGATCCAGCGGCTGGATGACCTGGATCTTGCTTCCAACCAGACTCTCATGCTTACGGGTAGCAACGACTGTCCCAATGACACGAGCGATTATCATGACACCTTCCCTCCTTGACGAGGATCAATGCTCCTCGTTATCTGCGATCACGAGCCCATACCGGGGGCAAGGTCCTGAGCCATAGGCGTCAATCGCCATTTCGGCTGGACCAGGACTGACACACCAAGACGTTGTGCATGGTTTATGTCAGCAGCAGTGACCAGTGGACCCGTCGGTGTGTAAGTCTTTCCATGGCGATCCGGGGCGCGGGAAGAAGCACCTTTTTGACGACCCTCACCGTCCAGGATGGTGTTTACGGTACATCTCAAATTGGCCACATCGGTCATCCTGCATCCGTAGGCTTTAAGAGCATCGAGGTTGTCAACCATTGCATCCCTCAGGGCCTTCCGCCCTGAGGAAAAACCCAGATCCTGCCGTCCGATGGCCCCGGGATCAGCTCCATACCGGGCCATGACCACCGGTTTTTCCAAAAAAAGACCGTGTAGAATACAGTTTGCCGCCGTATTATCCGCAATGAGCATTCTGATCTTGGCGGCGGTATTAACACTCAACAATGGTACGATCACCCCACGAACCTGTTTCAGGCATC
>JALHUC010000080.1 GCA_022865845.1 bacterium
ATGGAAATCCTCCATTTCAGCTTCATGCAACGTGCCATCGCGGCGGGTCTTCTCATCGCCGTGGCGTGCAGCGTCCTGGGCGTTTTTCTCGTGCTGCGCAGGGACGCCATGCTGGGGCACGGACTTGCCCACGTCACCTTTGGCGGGGTGGCCCTGGGCCTCCTGCTGAATATCTCCCCAATCTGGACGGCCCTTGTGGTGGCGATCCTTGCCGCCGTCCTTCTGCTCAAGCTTCGGGAAGCGGCAGGGTTGCACGGCGACACTGCCATAGGGATCGTTTCTTCTGTGGGTTTCGCCCTTGGGATCGTCATCGCCAGCGTCTCAGGCAAGTTCAGCGTAGAGCTGTTCTCCTACCTCTTCGGGAATATCCTTGCCATCGGTCCTGGTGAGGTGTGGACCTCTGCCATCCTCGCCATGACAGTCGTGCTCACGGTTGTCCTGAACTATCATGATCTGGTAGCCATCACATTCGACCGGGAGCTTGCCAGAACATCGGGAATACCGGTCCGAAGGCTGGATCTCCTTCTTGCCGTACTAAGCGCCGTAACGGTGGTTCTGGCCATGAAGGTGGTGGGCCTTCTTCTGGTAGCAGCTCTCATCGTCATTCCCGCGGCAACAGCTCTTCAGGTGGCGGGTAACTTCCGCATGGCAATTATCTGGTCCTGCGCGGTTGGAATATTCTCCGTACTGGGCGGTCTTGCCGTCAGCTACTACGCGGATATCCCTTCCTCGGGTTCCATCGTCCTTCTTGAGGCGGTCGTTTTCGGGGCTGTCTGGGCAGCGGCGAGGTTTTTGAGAAAAAGCGGATAGAATTTTCTAACCGCAGAGTACGCAGAGGGACGCAGAGGAAGGCTTTAACCTAGGGGAAAGAGCTGCTCTTTTTAGTGCGGCGTTTTTATCCCTATTACAGGAAATGCTCTCCCCCCCTTTTTATTTCAGGATTTTTGTTTTGAATTTACTCAGCGTTCCTCCGCAGCCTCTGCGGTTAATTTGCTTTTGGATTTTGGTTTAAATAAGCGAAAGGCGCCTACCATGAACGAGTACACTATCAAGGTTATCGAACGTATTCAGCGTACCCCCACAGCCGTGACGTTGCGCATGGAAAAACCTGACGGCTTTACTTTCAAGCCCGGCCAATGGGGCTACTTCACCGTTGGGGGGGATTGTGGAAAGGTTTCCCGCTCCCTTTCCTTTTCCTCCTCACCCACGGAACCGCACCTTGAATTCACCAAGCGCATCAGCGACTCCGATTTCTGCCAGAACGTCGAGCAGCTTCAAAAGGGTGACGAAGTTTCCTTCAGGGGACCCATGGGGAACCTGGTCTACGAGGGCGGCCTCGACAAGGTCACCTTCATGGCCGGAGGGATCGGGATCACTCCTATCCGGAGTATTCTGAAACACGCGGTGGACAAGGGAATAGGAGGAGAGAAGTTTCTGCTTTATGGAAACTTCAACTTCGAGGAGACAGCCTTCGCCGAGGAGATCAAGCGGTGGGAAAAGGAGGATCCTGGCCTCAAGGTGATCCATATTCTTAAGGACCCTCCCGAGGGTTGGGAAGGCTTTACCGGATTCATCGACAGCCGCGTCATCGAGGCATCCGTGCCCGACCTTCCCGATCAGACCTTCTACGTCTCCGGCCCTCCACCCATGGTGAATGCGGTCGCAATGTGTCTTGACGAACTCGAGATCCACAGGGACAGGGTGTTTAAGGAGGAGCTGGAGGGGTATGAGGGAATGGTGTAGTTCATCGGATTTATCAATCCGATGAACAGTGCAACGTGCAACGTGCAGAGTCTGAAAATCGGACAGGATCAACAGGATTTTCCCTTATCCTGAGTCACGCCAACGGCGTGATCGAAGGGGAAAACCGATTACCGATTACCGATAACCGATTACCGGGCTTTCACTAGCCACCAGCCAACAATGATAAACATCATAATTCTTTTAAATCTGGAGATAACCAATGAGAAAGCTGTTTTTCACTACCCTTGCTATCAGTTGCATTTTCGTTTTACTTCAGGAACCCGTTGTCGGTGCAGGGGAACTGCCCAAGGTCATGGGAGTGACCCTGGGGGGAGCCTACGATGGGGTGAGAGACATGTATGTCAGTAACGGTCGCACAATCGCCCAGTACAACGATATCCCCAACAGGGGCGTCCCCACTACCATCGGTCCCGAAAAGGTTCTCCTGGAAAACCAACACCCCTACAGGGAGTGCGACGAGTTCGATCTGGGCTGTTTCTACCGTTACGGGACAACGCTGGTAGACATCAGAGGCTCCGGCAGGACCCTTTACCGGGTGTACGACGGAAGGATCTATGAAATAGATATAGCCTTTGATGTGAAGATGCTGGACGAACATCTCAAAAGCCTTGGAAACAGGTACGGAGAACCAACAACAAAAAAGAGAGGCGGCGGCACGTCGGAGAATACAACACACTACACATGGCGCTCAGAAGAAATGGATATTGAGATAAGCAGGGCGGATCAGGGACCTCTGTCAGACAGTTTCTACCTCACCTACACCTACCGTCCGGTCCAGCAGGAGCTTGAAAAAGCCCTGGAAGATGCCAGGAGCGGCAGGCGGAAAAAGGAGGAGGGGCATTTCTGAGAAGTGTTGGGGTTAACCCAAATCCGCTTGTCCGCCGAAGCTCGAAGAGCGAAGGAGGAAGACCGAACCCGAGTCCGAACCCGGCTTGTCATTGCGAGCATAAAACAGGCTACTTCAGAACTCTTCCTCCCCCTATTGAGGGGGGAGGATCGAGGTGGGGGTGAATGATAACATCCCGCCAACGGCGTAACGACGAAGCAAACTAGAGCTTATTTGACAGGATTTACAGGATCGACAGGAAGGGAAACCCCAGTGGCTAGTTGCCAGTGGCTAGAAAAGGCAAAGACCTCCGTGGTCACTAACCACAAGCCACTTGCCACCCAGTTTTTCACTCCATATACGGCAGATCCGCGGCAATGCTGTAGTTTACCAGTGCCTCGATGGCGTACTCGAGCTGGAAGAACCTGAAAACCTTCTTCTGCGGGATCACCTTGGCGAACTTCTTCGCGTAGGATTTGCG
>JALHUC010000641.1 GCA_022865845.1 bacterium
CCTTCCATGGATATTCTGCTTCCTGTTTATTACGGCCGCTCCTTATGCTGTGATGGCGGATTACGTCCGAATTAAAGGATCTGTTGTTAACGTTCGGCAGGGGCCTGGGACCAGCCATATGGTGCTTTTCAGTGCGGAGGAGGGGGAAGAGTTCGATCTTGTCAGCACCGAAGGGCTTTGGTGCCTCATTCAGCTCCAACAGGATCAGCAAGGCTGGGTTTTCCGAAAACTGGTGGATGTCGTTCAGGGTAAAAGACCCGGCATAACCACCGGGGAACAGACGCCTGAAGAATCCGGTACCCCACAAACAGCTTTGACCCGGGCATGGAAAATTGCCTATTTTCTTTTTGCAGTCCTTCTCACCTTAGTGGGCCTCTGGAAAAGGAAGGCTATCCTGCGTTTCTCAGGGGTTAAGCTTAAGGAGATCTCCGGATACAAGCGCGAGCAGGCCTTCCGTTACGACAACCGCAAACCCAGTGACGATTCCTGGGAACTCTAAGTTCCTGGTGTCGCCTACTTCAGACATTTTTAATAAGACGAACTGCGCCTTTTTGTTTGACACATCGTTACAATATTGTTATCTAGGCGTGAATTGATTATTCAGGAAAAAATTTAAACATCATAGAACTTGGAGAAACATGCGATTAAAATGCGACCTTCATCTGCACACTAGCGAAGACCCCAGGCACAATCTCAATTATTCGGCAAAAGAACTCATTGAGGAAGCTTCAAAAAAGGGCTACCAGGTTGTGTCCATAACCAATCACAACACGGTTACCTACGATCAGGGTCTTGCGGAATTTGCCCATTCTAAAGGAGTTCTGCTCATTCCAGGTGTTGAAGCCACCGTTATGGGAAAGCACGTGCTTATCTACGGTGTGGAGGCAATGGATGAGAAGTGGGATAAACTTACATTTTTCGATCTGAAACGACTTAAGGCCAAGGGGGCTTTCATCGTGGCCCCTCATCCCTTTTATCCCAACTACAATTGTCTTGGGAACCTTCTGGAGCGGTTCTCTGGACTGTTTGATGCCGTCGAGTACAGCCATCTCTACACGAAAAAATTGAATTTCAACCGTAAGGCGCAAAGTTTTGCCAAATCAAAGGGAATGCCTCTGCTCGGACTGTCCGACTCCCACTCCCTCAAGCAGCTGGATTATACATACACACTCATCAATTCCGAGAAGGATATGCCCTCTATCTTCGAGGCCATCAGGCAGAACAGGACGACCATCATTACCCGGCCAGCCCGTTTAACAACGAGCAGCGCCGTTGGTATTCAGCTGTTCGCGACTTTCCTGATGCTGCAAATACTGAAATAAAACTCCTAACGAGTTTTATTTCAGGGTTCCAGGTCCCAGATTTCAGGTTCCAAATGGAATCAAAGATCCGACATGAAATTCAGTAAACTGTGAATAGTGAATCCCGCCTATGGCGGGACCCTTCACAATTCACCTATCATTGGTGAAACTGTTGTAGATTCCACCCATTTTCCCTATAATCCATCCAATGTTCGACGCCTACCTAACCAAGATTGAATTTTACCTGGCCAAACTATCCGTACCTTCCCCCTGGGGTATAGACCTGTTTGACAGTATCACTGTCATGGCAGGCGGACTTTCTTTCCTTTTCTTCCTTGTTTATATCATGGTAAATCGAGCACCCAGATCCCGCGAAGAAGATGAACGGTCAGTACGGGTCCTTCTTAAAAAAGCGAAAAAGGCCGAGAAAAAGGAAAGCTTCAAAGAGGCCGGGGATCTTTACCTGGCAGCCAAACATTACATGAAAGCCGCCAAGGTGTTCATTCAGGTCGAGGATTACAACAAGGCTGCAGAGGCATGCCTGCTCAACAATGATTACGCCAACGCAGCCAAGTGCCTGGTTAGGATCGGGAACCACGCCCAGGCTGCGGAACTTTTTCTGAAAGCCCGTGATTACACCAGCGCCGCACAAAACCTTCATATCGTAGGAAGACTCGGTGAAGCGGCACCGTTGTTCGCCAAGGGCGGGCACCCAGTCAAGGCGGCAGAATGTTATTCAAAAATAGGGTTTTACCAGAAGGCCGGCGAACTGCTTGCCGAAGCAGGGGAATACGACCAGGCGGCACCTTACCTGTTAAGGACTCTTCAGGAGAGAAGCAGCAGGCGTGATTCATCCCTTACCATCGAAGAGGATGCTGTTTCAGGAAATATCGCGCATCTCGGGGCGAAATGTTTTCTGGACACTGGACAGAAGCTAAAAGCAGCCCAGGCCCTTGAACTGGGCGGGCTGTTTTCAGATGCCGGACACCTTTATGAAGAGCTGGGTGAGAAGGGCAAGGCCTCAGAGGTTTATATCAGGGGTAAGGATACAACCTCCGCAGCCAGGGTCCTTGAATCATCCGACCATGCAGACGAAGGTGCCCTGCGGGTTGCCGAAGCCCTGCTTGAAGAGGGCAAGCCCATCGAGGCGGCTGACCTTTTTGCAAGATTGGGAGAGTGGAACAGAGCAGCCAAATTATTCATCGAAAATGACCTGAAGGATCTGGCTGTAGAAGCTTATGCCAAGCATGGCGACCATAAATCAGCAGCTGACCTGCTCGTTGAGATGGGAAAA
>JALHUC010000642.1 GCA_022865845.1 bacterium
ACCGCTGCCCGCTCCCGGGAACTGACCATTGAAGAGATGGGCAACCGTCCCCTTCCGGCACGACTGCGTGATGCTTTTTTCTGGCTGTTTTCCCCCTATTTATGAAACCGGAGGATGAAAAGTTGTTGAACCAGGAGGGCAAGTATTTGAACCCGTCATCTCCCCCTGAAGTGCCGGCTGTGGATCTCTCGCCCGCCAAAAGAGGGAGAGTCAGCACCATCAAGCCCGTCCGGGGTGGAATCAAGATGTGCAAGGAGCTGTGATGGTGGCAGGTCAAAAAAATCCATTGGGGCTATGGCAGGGGCACTATCTCCGGGTGGGGAGTTGAAAGTGTCACTGGAGTTTGCTGGATCTTTTTTTCTGTCTAACATCAGTTACCTATGTTCCAAGATCCAAAACCCAAAGTCCAAGATCCAAGATCTTAAATCCAAGATGGGCAGCCTCTCGCCCGTTCGCCATCCTGAAAGCATAGCTCACTAGAGGCGCAGAGAACGCAGTAAGGATTCAGGCAGATCTGGGTTAAATCTGACAAAAATCATGTTTTTCCCTGCGACCCCTGCGGCTCTGCGCGAGGCCGCTTTGATCGCTTTTACAGGAATTCCACGATCTTACTGATCTCTTTCCGTTTCTTGTTTCCCTTCTTTATGAACCCTTCTTTCGGATACCCGAGGGGAGTGATGGAATAGATGATCTCGTTCTCCTCCAGGGAAAGGGCCTCCCTGAGCAGGTCCGGGTCGTAGGCCCCCACCCAGCAGGTCGCCACGCCTTCGTACTCGGCGGCCAGGATCATGTGATCCAGGGCGATGGTGAGATCAGTTTCCAGAAAATTGTGCCCGTCTTTCTGGCGTACCCACGCCTCATCCACCTTGCCCACCACAACCAGGACGTGGGGGGCGTCCGAGAACCAGTCACGGCCGTAGCACGGGCGAATTTTAGCCAGCATCTCCTCTGATGAGATCACCAGGAACCGCCACGGCTGGAAGTTAACCGCTGACGGCGCCAGCCTCCCCGCCTCCAGGATCCGGTAAAGGGTGTCCCGGTCGAGGGGCCGGTCGGGGTCGTAGTTCCTGATACTCTCGCGGTTTCGGATGAGTTCGTAAAAATCCATAGGGATCCTCCCTGTAATAGAAAATATCTCTTGTAAGTCAGAGTAAACATGAAACGCCAAGATATATTTTCATCTGACACGGGGACTCGGGGAAAGGGAGACACGGGGTAAGATATTACTCCGCGTCATCGTGTCACCGTGTCGCCGCGTCTTGTGTTTTTTTATTCAATACCGTGATCCCTGAGGATCTCCACACCCTTTCATCAACCATCAGTTAACCATAGAAAAGAAAGAACCAAGGCACAAGGTGAATCTCACAGGGGTCGCTTCAGACTGTTGTTCATACCGCAACTGGTGACAAAACCTTCCATACAGCTTTCAAGGTGCCCAGGTTATCCGAATCACCCTGATTTTAGAATGCATCAATGGTCTATCACCATTTTGTCAGTAAATATCCTCATTCTGCACGAACATTTTCCTTGAAACTGTGCTATAAACCCTTCCCAGTGAAAGTCCCTCTCCTGAAAAAAAACCTTATGTCCTTTCTCCTGGCAGCATGTCTCTCAGTACTTGTCGCCGGAGGATGGACCC
>JALHUC010000643.1 GCA_022865845.1 bacterium
CAGGGCTATCGCAATGATCGTCGTATCCGTCCTGTCGTGCCTGTTGGTCGGGATCCTGGCCTGGTACGCCTGGCCCATGTGGTGGGACGCGGTCAAGATCAACGAGCACTCCGAATCCCTGTGGGGACCCCCCATGTGGATTCCCTATTTCTTTCTTCCCTTCGGGATGACACTCCTCTTTTTTCAGTATCTCGTTTACATCGGCGAAAAGATCGCCGCCCTCAGAAGGGGTGACATGGCAGAAAATATCGAGCGGGCCGAGCTCAAGGGAGTGGACATTGTGGCGGCCGACCCGGCGGTTTTGACTGGCGAGGTGGATCCCGGTGAATGAGTACCTCCTCGCGCTGCTCCTTTTCGGCAGTGCCTTCGTCGTCCTTATGGTGGGGGTTCCCATATGGGCTGGGCTGGCGGGTGTCTCCATCGTTTTCATCCTCATCTTCTCCCCCCACACCCTATCCATGGTCCCCTACGTCCTCTTCGGGAGCATGAACAGTTTCGCGCTTCTCGCTATTCCTCTGTTCATCTTTGTCAGCGCTCCCATCGCAGCTTCGGATGCCAGCAGGGACCTGTATGAGACCCTCCACAAGTGGCTCCAGAGGGTTCCCGGGGGGCTTGGCATCGCCAACATGATGGGGTGCGGCATCTTCGCGGCCCTGTGCGGATCGAGCCCGGCAACCGCGGCGGCTATGGGAAACGTGGGGATTCCCGAAATGAGGAAAAGGGGTTATTCCCCTGCCCTGAGCACGGGTCTCATCGCCCACGCGGGCACCTTCGGCATCCTCATCCCCCCGAGCATCACCATGATCCTGTACGGGGTCGCCACCGAGACCTCCGTTGGAAAATGTTTCATCGCTGGCATCATTCCTGGGTTGCTGCTCGTTTTTCTGAGCTGCCTGTGGGTGGGAGCAGTTCTTTTCTACAGGAAGTTCGTCCCGGCGAAGCCTGGCGCCATATATTACATCCACGAACAGGTCGACGATCGCCACTACACATGGCGGGAAAAGTTCAGTTCACTCTGGAAAGTCCTGCCTGTTGTGCTGATTATCATAGGCATTATGGGCTCACTGTACGGAGGCTGGGCTACGCCGAGCGAGGCGGCGGGTTTGGGTGCCGTTTTATCCCTTCTGTTCGTCATTACAATTTACAAGGTGTACCAGCCGAAAAAACTGTGGGAGATCCTCCTCAAGACCCTTAATGAGAGCTGCATGATCCTGATGATAATGGCGGCCGCCCTGCTGTTCTCCTACGTTTCGTCGGATCTCTACGCCACCCAGGCGCTGGGGGAGCTGATCTTCAAACTTCCCATGGGCAAATGGGGGATTCTCCTTTTCATCAACCTCCTGCTGCTCCTTCTGGGCTGTTTTATCCCACCAGCTGCCGTCATCCTGATGGTAGCCCCCATGCTGCTTCCAGTGATAAAGGGGCTCGGGTTCGATCCTGTCTGGTTCGCGGTCATCATGACGATCAACCTTGAGATCGGACTGGTGACACCTCCGGTAGGCCTGAACCTTTACATCGTAAAGAACATCGCCCCGGACGTCCCCATGTCCCAGGTCCTTTTGGGTGTTTTCCCCTTTATTCTGATAGACATATTGCTTATAATCCTGGTCAGCCTCTTCCCGGAACTGGCGCTGTGGCTGCCGAACAAGATGATAGGCTAGGACCTTCACTCGACAGGAGGGTTACATGACAAGTGACTCCCTGAACCGGTGCTTCGGGAGGAGCTTTTCCGGCCAAAGCGGAAAAATAGCGATCAGTTTCTACAGAGGGGATGCGCTGGAAACGGAAGTTTCTTTCGGGGACCTTGAGGAGGACTCCAACCGGATTGCGAACAGCTTTCTGGGAATGGGTATCACCCAGGGTGATCGGGTCATCCTCTACCTCGACAAATCCCTCATTTTCCTCGTGGCGTACCTCGCGCTGCAGAAGATCGGCGCCATCGCGGTCCCCCTGAACCCGGGTTTTAAAGAATCGGAGATGGACTACCTGCTGCGGGATTCGGACGCTTGCCTGGTCCTGTGCGGAGCCGCTCAGGAGACCACGGTCAGGGCTGTCGATCCAGAGGCGCGGATACTGGCCGTCGATACCGAAAGGCCGTACCAGGAGCTGGATCTGTTCAGGGCTGCCTCTGAAAAGGATCCCGGAACGGGCCAACGGCCAGAGGACCCGGCCCTAATCATCTACACTTCGGGAACCACCGGCACGCCGAAAGGGGCCGTCCTGACCCACGGAAACCTGGTCCACGACGCGAAAAACATTATAGATATATGGGAGATAACCGGATCGGACGTCCTGTGCCACGCCCTTCCCCTCTTCCATGTTCACGGTCTTTGTTTTGCCCTGCACACTGCCTTCATGACAGGGTCCCGGGTGGTCATGCTCGACAGGTTCTCGGCCCATCGTGTAGTGGATCACCTCACCAGGAAAGAGATCGGCCGCGCCTGCTCGGTGTTCATGTCGGTGCCCCAGATGTATGTCAAGCTCATGGACTCGATCGGGGAAGGGAAGTTCGATTTTGAACATGTCCGGCTCTGGACTTCGGGTTCCGCGCCCCTTCCTGCAAAGGATTTTGAAAGGATAAAGCGCACATTCGGCAAGGAACCGGTGGAGCGGGAGGGGATGTCCGAGACGGGGATGAACTTTTCAAATCCCTATCGTGGTGTGAAAAAGCCGGGCTCCATCGGTCTGCCCCTCCCCCGGCTCAAAG
Organism: bacterium; assembly: GCA_022865845.1. Taxonomy (GTDB): domain Bacteria; phylum BMS3Abin14; class BMS3Abin14; order BMS3Abin14; family BMS3Abin14; genus JALHUC01. The sequence continues at coordinate 2,708 of JALHUC010000643.1, forward strand.
CGCGTATCGTGGATCCGGAGACCTTCCGGGATGTAAACCCGGGCCAGGAAGGTGAGCTGTGGCTCAAAGGACCGTCCATTACGCCAGGATACTGGCGCAATCCAGAAGAAACCGCCAAGTCCTTCGAGGACGGGTGGTTCCGGTCGGGGGACCTGGGAAAGGTGGATGAGGACGGCTATTTTTACATCACAGACCGCCTCAAGCACATTATCATCTCGGGCGGCGAGAACATCTCACCCAAGGAGATCCAGGGGATCATCAATAAAGTTGATGGTGTAGTGGAGTCCGCCGTTGTAGGTGTGCCGGATGAGCAGTGGGGCGAAAGGGTCGTCGCCTCGGTAGTTGTCAGCGCAGGGGCGCGGGTCACCGAAGATGAGATCCGGTCCCATTGCAGGAAGCATCTCCATGACTGGAAATGCCCCAAGGATATCCTTTTCGTCGAGAATCTGCCCAGAAACACCATGGGAAAGGTTCTCAACGAAGAGATCAAGAGATTGTTTGTTCCCTGAGGGTGTTACGGGTCGTGGCTCGACATCAGGATAACCCTTCGATCCTGCTGTTGTCGGGACTCAGGGCAGGTGAATCACCCGTCTTCGCTTTGGGGCGTCGCTGGTAGCTATGCCCTCACAGGTCAGCTACGCCGTGGCAAGCGATTCACGGATTTTAACCATGATCACAACCCCATGTCCTC
>JALHUC010000644.1 GCA_022865845.1 bacterium
CAGGCGGAAGGACGCTATGGAGATGATCAGGAGGAGGAACAGGTCCAGCAGGGTCCAGTTCTGAAGCCAGGTTCGGGGGCGGTTGTCCACGCCGGTGACGGCCAGTACCTCCCACCCCGGAGGCAGATTAATCTTTGCCGAGGCGGAGGTAAAGTCGTGGTCCCAGCCGGCGGCCTTGAGCCGGGAGATGTGTCCCTCCACGCGGCTGGCGGCTACGGTCTTTATCTGCCCGCGCCGCACCTCCACACCTTTTGTGTCGGTTCCGGGCCTTGTGGTAATGAGCATGTCCTCCCCGGACACGTTGACGCGGCCAAGGAGCAGACCTCCAGATGCCTCCAGCCGATGGGTGCGGGACATGGTTCCCTGGATGACATCCTGTACCGTGTACCCTTTGCCGTTGAAATCAAGCCACAGCTCTCTTTTGATGGATATCTGATCCATGGCCGGGTCCGCGTCGCCCTGGCGCACGAGTTTCAGGGACAGGGCTTTTCCCGGTTTTGCCAGGAAGGCCGGTAACTCGCGCCAGCCCTCGGGTAAGGTTGTCTGTCTCGGATCCACTGCCGGGAGATCGCCTGGCTCCACAAGCCGAAGGTCAGTGTGTGCCTGAAAGACCCACACCTCTTCGGACGGCCAGGGTGTTTTGACCTCGGGTACCGGGAGGGCCTCAACGATACCGGTGGATCTGGCAACCACCTCTACGACCCAGTGCCCCGGGCGGGCCTGCAGGCGCAGCGAGCCGTCATTTTCGAGCCTGGCGGTGATGGGGCTTGAAAGCTTCACCGGAATGAACAGCTCCCCATCACTCTGGACAGGCAGTACAGGGCCAATGACCACTTCACGCTGCCGGCCCGCCACGTCGATCTCCATGCGCGTGATCACCTGCATGGGGACCATATCCTCCACAAGGCGATAGACCTGGAGTTCCAGACGGTCCTCGGCCGAGACTGCTTCACTTCCCTGGTCCTTGAGCCACAACCTATTTGCGCGAAAGTCCGGGAAGGTGACTTGGTTGCCGTCGAGGGTCAGGCGCACCAGTCCGCTGGCCGGGGGGACCGGAAGGGATTCGGGCAGCCGCTCCCATGTAAACTCTCCGCGGATACTGTACTGCCCGGTGGGGAGCAAAAGGGCCGGGCGGCCCTGGTGCAGGGTCACGGTGTGGGGGGTGCCTTTCACGTTGACCTTCTGGGGCCATAATTTTGGTCCACCGGGGAGGGACACCCAGGACTCGGCGTAGAGTGTAACGTTCAGGTCGAACCTGCCGCCTGCCCCGTCAAGATCCAGTAAAAGCTCCGTGGGCCAATAGCACCGGTGGTCGTTCCCGTTGTTGAAAACGGGGGGACACACCTTCTCCTCCTGGTTGTGAAGGACCCAGCCCTCCCAGGGTTCCAGGGAGTCCGGGATATCGGCGGCAAGGCAGGGTACGGAAATGAAAAGTGTTAGGAACAGTGCGACCAATATGCGTCTGGGCATCTTTTCCCCCTCGATAGGCAGGTACTGAATGATAGAGCAGTAAACGGCCTGATGTAAACCGCTTGGAGAAGTCTCCCCATTTTAAACGGAACGGGCAGGCGACCGCAACCAGGACAGCCCAGGTATTATATGTATAATACCCACCGATGGAGATAGTTATTTCTGAAGGGAAACGCCCTAATGGGCGTTGTAGAAAGTAACACGTAGAAAGTAGAATGTTATATCTTCCTTGCTACTTGTTACTTGCTACTTAAACACTGGCGGCCCGGATATGATAGAGTAGTATCACTTACGAGAATGGGGGGGAGCAAGGGG
>JALHUC010000645.1 GCA_022865845.1 bacterium
ACCGGCCCCTCGCGGCACACTCTCGCATAGTCGCCGGAGGCCAATTTGGCCGCGCACCCGGAACATACACCAAATCCGCATGCCATGCGGGCCTCAAGGGAATACTGGGCAGAAAGGCAACGGTGGGCGGCTAGATCCATAACCGCCTTCATCATGGGGTTGGGACCGCACACGAAGAGATGGCGTCCCTGGCCGTTGTCTCTGGCCTCGAGAAGGCCGGTCACAAGTCCCGGGGTCCCACAGCTCCCGTCCTCGGTACACGTCGCCGTCTCCACACCGGGAAACAGGTCGGTTCCCAGGTCTACAAGACGTTCACTGCTCGCCTCCCCATAGATCAGGGACAACTCCCCGACTCGGCCCAGCGCTTCCATTTTCCTGGCCAGAGCCAGAAGCGGCGGCAGCCCAACACCACCTGCAATCAGCAGGCTGGCGGTTCCTTCAGGAGGAAGGATGAACCCTCTGCCGAGTGGACCGAGAAAGGTCGCTGGCTGTCCGGACCTCCAACGCTCCATGGCACGCGTCCCTCTGCCCACAACCCTGTACATGATCTCCACATCGGCACCCTCTTCCTTTCTTTGAAACCCGGAGATACCGAAGGGCCTGGCCAGGAGAGGGTCGGAGTTCTCAGCAATCCTCAGCATAATGAACTGGCCGGGGCAAGGATCATCCCCCTGCCAGTGAGGGGAAGAAAGGATCATCCGCCACATGTCTGCTGCAACCGGTTCGTGGAGGGAAACAATCGCTTCCGTCAGGGCGCTCTGAACGCGTTCTTGCTGGCACATGGTGTGTTTCACCTCCGGGGGTTTGATCTCAGATCTCAGATTTCAGATCTCAGATAGCATTCAAGAGCAAAGATCCAAACTTCAAAAGTGAATAGCTATTATGTAATAGCTGTCAGCTAATAGCATACAGCTTTTGATCTTATTCTGTGTTCTGCGTTCTGTGTCCTGCATTCTGCATTTTTATTCTCCATCCGCCTTTACCCATGATGAAGGGGAACAGGCGGAACTGGTCCTGGTAGCCGCCCACAGCAAGGGTCAGGTGGTCCACACCGGCGGGGAAATTGCCCAGGGTCGGATCAATAGGGACCCAGTCGCCTACATGAACCTGAACCCATGTGTGGAACCCGTAGGCCTCCCTGTCGGGGAGGTAGACGACACCGTATGCAAATCGTGCAGGCAGGCCTGCAGCACGACAAAGAGACACAGTAAGAAGGCTGTGTGACTGGCACTCCCCTTCACCGGTTTGAAGAACCTGAAGGGCGGAGAAACATTCCCTCATGGATTTCCCAATTTCGCTGTTAACCCACCGGCCAATGGCCAGGGCCTTTTCCCATGGGTCCTCAAGGGAACCTGTTATTTTCATTGACAGCTCCCTGATCCTTGGTGAATCCAGGTCAAGGCCGAGCACATCATCCGGCATCAGGGTCATGTCCGGCTGTCGCAGGTCCCTGGAGGGTATTGTGGGCTTTGTCAATGTCACCACAGTCCCATCTGCAGAAGCGCTCACACGCTGCCATCTTCCCTCAGGGGGAGCGCGGAACGACCCCTGAAGCATGATAACAGCCTCATCCCGGTCTCCCAGATCCATGGGAATCCCCTTACCTGGTACAGCGGTCACAGACAGGATCGTCTCCAGTGCCAAAAAACCCGACTGGTCATTCCCCTCAGGGGTCCTGGCCTCAACTCCCAGTGCCATTTCTTCCCGGATCACCATTCCGCTGTCGTCGATCCACAACTTTTCCTCCATTCCCCAGTAGGACACGGAGAAGAGCCGGCCGTTTTCTGTAGCGCCGCGATACTCGAGGGTGAGAGGAAACTCCTGCCCCAGGGTCATGTTGAAAACACCAAGCTTTAACTTTGCATGCTTTTCAAGCTGAGCATTTTCAAGGTACAGAGGCAGGACATCTGATATGAGGATGCCGGCAGGGACACTGAGACGGTCCCTGGTTCGAGATCCTGCAATAACCTGCTCCCGCTCATAGTTACCCTCTCCAACCTTCAGAACCCTGGTTTCCCAGCTTCCCGCGCCGAAATCCATGGAGCCTATACTGGCCATAAGATCCATTCCCTCACCCACCCATGATGACTGGCTGGATGTAACAGAAAATCGATCACCGCGGAATGAGAGCCGGAAGTGGACCCTTTCGGAAAGTTGAACAACTTTGTCTGTGCCCTGCCAGGTTCCATTCATACGGCCCAGCCGAAGGTCTCCGACCCTGTCCTTACCAGAGTAAATACCCAGCTCCCGGACCTGCTCTTCTCCTGATGGCTTGAAACTGTCCGCAAGGTCCCCGATAGCAGAACGATCCCTGCAGCCGGCAACGGTGAGCAGCACGATCACAGCGACCATTGCTCTGCAGGAACAGACGAAAAAGTTCCTGGATATTTTCGGAAAAATATTCATATTGGGCTTATCCGGGTGATGACTACCTGCAAGTGAAGCCTGATTTCACACAGCCAATGACATCAAATCCAAATTTCAAAAAGAGGTCAAAAAACATTTTTCTCACGCTCGTTCGTCACGCCGAGGTCGTGACTCACTAGAGGCGCAGGGAACGCAGGGGAAATTTAATCAGATCAGGATTTAATCTTACCCGCTTTTTGTCTTTTGCTGCGATCTCTGCGACTCTGCGTGAGACAGCCCTTGCCGCTTTTACAGCTTTTAATATTGCCCTTTCGCCAGGTCGCTCAACCTGCCCTCCGTAGCCTCGCACGAGGAGGGTCTCCAAGTCGATGTATCCGCCTTTTCTCCGCGTCACCGTGTCCCCACGACTGCTCTTCCCCATTGGACATTGGACGTTGGACTATCCTCTCCCTCTTACCCCTAACTTCCATACCGTTTTTACCTCTAGGGTGAACCAGCTTTCCGGTGAAAGTCCTGCAGTGCCTTTACGTCCCAATTTTTCCTCTTTAGAGCTTCGATCCCCAATACGGCTGCCCTGGCACCGGGAACTGTAGTGAAATAGGCCACGCTCTGTTCAATGGAAGATCGCCTTATGGAATAGGAATCGTCGATGGCTTCAACCCCCTCCACCGTATTAATAACAAGCTGGACCTCACCGTTGATGATGGCGTCTACCAGGTGGGGCCTCCCCTCCCTGACCTTTTTCACGTACTGTGCATGAATTCCGGCTTTGGCAAGAAAATCCCTCGTACCCTCTGTAGCTATAATACCAAAACCCATCTCGTGGAGTTTCTTCGCTATCTTGACCACTTCTGGTTTGTCCCTGTCCTTGATGGAGAGAAGAGCCGTTCCTTCGGTGGGGATCCGCATACCCGCAGCCAGTTGGGCCTTGGCAAAGGCGATGGGAAAATCGCTGTCAATCCCCATCACTTCACCGGTGGACCTCATTTCTGGTCCCAGGAGAGTATCGACACCGGGGAACTTGATAAAAGGAAACACCGCCTCTTTAACGGAAATATGCTCCGGAACGATCTCCTCCATGAAACCTAACTCCTCCAGGGTCCGGCCTACCATAACCCTGGCCGCCATGCCTGCCAGGGGCAAACCGATAGCCTTGCTCACAAAAGGTACGGTTCTGGATGCCCTGGGGTTCACCTCCAGAATAAAAACCTCATCTCCTCTAACGGCAAACTGTATGTTCATGAGCCCTTTGACCTCCAGAGCCACTCCAAGGAGTTTCGTCTGGCGGACGATCTCCCGGATCAGTTCCGCATTCAGGGTGACCGGGGGCAGGCTGCAGGCTGAATCCCCTGAATGGACCCCCGCTTCCTCAATGTGTTCCATGACACCACCCACAACGACCCGAATACCGTCCGAGATGGCATCCACATCAACCTCTATGGCATCTTCAACGAACCTGTCTATGAGAACGGGATGTTCCGGTGAGGCGATCACAGCCTGCGTCATATACCTCTCAAGGCGGTCCTCATCGTAGACGATCTCCATCCCTCTTCCGCCCAGAACATAGGATGGCCGCACAACAACGGGGTAGCCGATATTGGAAGCCGCATCTCTCGCCTCCTGAACCGAGGTGGCAATGCCGTTGGCCGGCTGCTTAAGACCCAGTTTGTGCAGGAGTTTCTGAAAGCGTTCCCGATCCTCGGCCAGGTCGATCTTATCCGGAGAGGTACCGATGATGGGGACGCCCGCTGCCTCCAGACCAAGGGCCAGGCTCAGCGGGGTTTGCCCCCCGAACTGAACGATGACACCATCAGGTTTCTCCGCTTCGACGATGTTCAGCACATGTTCTAAAGTCAGGGGTTCGAAATAGAGACGATCCGAAGTATCGTAGTCTGTGCTTACCGTTTCCGGGTTACAGTTGATCATGATCGTCTCATAGCCCTCCTCCCTCAGGGCGAAAACACCGTGGACGCAGCAGTAATCGAACTCAATGCCCTGGCCGATCCGGTTGGGCCCCCCCCCGAGAATGATGATCTTCTTCCTGTCACTGGGAGCAGTCTCATCCTCCATGTCGTAGCTGGAGTACAGATAGGGTGTGTGAGCGACGAACTCTGCACCGCAGGTGTCTACCGTTTTAAAAGTGGCTTTTACCCCATCCTTTAACCTTCTGGCGCGCACCTTCTCCTGGCTCGTCCCCGTCAGCTGACCCAGTCGGATATCCGAGAATCCGGCCTGCTTGGCGATGAGTAGATCTTCTGTGGACAGGTCACTGAGGGACCTGCCATCAAACCATGCCTCCGCCCGGATCAGCTGGGATACCTGATCCAGGAACCAGGGATCGAAAGTCGACAGCTCCCGGATTTTCTCGGTAGATATTCCCCTGCGGAGCGCCTCAGCCAGGTACCAGAGGCGTTCCCAGTTGGGTACTCTGAGCTTATCCAGTATCTCCTCCTCAGTGGCATCGGAACGTTCTTCCAGGCCCGCCGAGGAGATCTCGAGGGAAGAAATAGCTTTTAATAGAGCTTCCTTGAAGGTCCGCCCGATGGCCATGGCCTCCCCCACCGATTTCATCTGGGTCGTCAGAACCTGATCGGCCTTTGGGAACTTTTCGAAGGCAAACCTGGGGAACTTCACAACAACATAATCTATGGTGGGCTCGAAGCATGCCGGAGTTTCCATGGTGATATCGTTGGTTATTTCATCGAGGGTGTATCCCACCGCCAGCTTGGCCGCTATTTTGGCAATGGGAAAGCCGGTGGCTTTGGATGCAAGGGCACTGGACCTTGACACCCTGGGGTTCATCTCGATGATCACCATACGACCTGTCTCGGGATGAACACCGAACTGGATGTTGCAGCCTCCCGTATCTACGCCTATCTCTCTTATGATGGCCAGTGAGGCGTCCCGCATCATCTGGTACTCACGATCGGTGAGAGTCATGGCCGGAGCTACTGTAATGGAATCCCCCGTATGTATACCCATGGGATCGAAGTTCTCAATGGGACACACGATGACCACGTTGTCCATGCGGTCCCTCATGACCTCAAGCTCGAACTCCTTCCAACCCAGGATACTCTCCTCGACCAGGATCTCCCCTGAGGGGGACATGTCGATCCCCCAGGCGACATATCGTTCGAACTCTTCCATGTTAAAGGCAACGTTGCCTCCCGTCCCCCCCATTGTAAAGGAAGGCCGGATGATGGCCGGTAACCCCACCTCATCCAGAACTCTCAGGGCATCGTGCATGTTCCTGGCAAAACCGCTCCTGGGAAGGTCCAGACCCAACTTTTCCATGGCCGCCTTGAACTTGTCCCGATCCTCTGCTTTCTCAATGGCTTTGCGATCCGCCCCGATCATTTCCACGTTGTATTTTTTGAAGACCCCTCTTTCGTCCAGAGCAATTGCCAGGTTAAGAGCAGTCTGGCCTCCCAGGGTGGGAAGGACCGCATCCGGGCGCTCTTTCTCGATGATCTTCTCGACGAATTCAGGAAGCAGCGGCTCTATATAGGTACGGTCTGCCAACTCCGGATCGGTCATGATCGTGGCCGGGTTGGAGTTGACCAGGACTATCTCGTACCCCTCCTCCTTGAGGATTTTGCAGGCCTGTGTCCCTGAATAGTCGAATTCGCAGGCCTGCCCGATCACGATGGGGCCGGAACCTATTATGAGGATCTTTTTGATGTCAGTTCGTTTGGGCAAAAAGGTTCTCCGACTATTCGTTTGAAGTTTGATGTTTGAGCTTTGACGTTTTGATCCTATTCTGCGTTCTGCATTCTACGTTCTGAATTTCTCCATCATCTCCACAAATCTGTGAAACAGATAGTGCGCATCGTGTGGCCCGGGCGCTGCCTCCGGGTGGTACTGGACCGAAAAAGCCGGTATCTCAAGGTGTCTGATCCCCT
>JALHUC010000646.1 GCA_022865845.1 bacterium
CGGATAGCTGTGAGCGACGGTTCGGCGTTCCTACAAAGAGCGCAGGAGAATCAGGAACCGTATATCAGGAGACTTCTCCTCCTGGGAGGCGGGCTTGCTGTTGGCCGCGTCAACCTCACCCTCGAGGAGATTCGAGGTGTTAGACCGCTGCTGTCCATTGGAGATGGCCTTTCACAGGAGTTGGGGTTGGTTCAGTAAATTTAATCTCAAATCTCAAATCTCAAATCTCAGAAATACCAGTAAATTGTATCTCGTGATTCGAAAATATATTGATCTGTAAATTGGAAAATCATTTCCCTTTTTTGAACTCGACAAGTTTAGTGGTCTGAGCAGTGCCAGAATGTCAGCAACATATTCCAAATAAAGAACTAACTGAATCTAACGTCTTTAAGAATCAGAACAAATCTATAAGGATCTTGATTTTTGTAACTTTGAGATCTGAGATCAGTGATTTGAGATTGCAACAGGACGAAAGCCAGATGTCATCCCGACCTGACCCCATACTTTCCCCAACACCTGACCCTAAAGAGGGCCTGCGGGTCACTGCCCTCGGTGCCGGCGTGAACCTCCTGCTGGTAGTTCTCAAGTTCTCGGTGGGGGTTTCCGGCGGCAGCCGCGCCCTTGTGGCTGACGCGGCTCATTCCCTGTCCGATCTTGTCTCTGATGTCGTTGTCGCCTGGGGTCTCATCGTGGGCAGCCGTCCGAGGGATGACAGCCATCACTACGGTCATGCCAAAGTGGAGCTCCTTGCCGAGTTGATCCTCGGCATGATCCTCCTCGTCGCGGGCCTTGGGATCATGCTGGATTCGGTCCGGGCCGTTCTGTCGGGTGAAGCGAGGTCTCCGTCAATTGTAGTCCTCCCTGTGGCCGTGCTTAGTGTCCTGCTCAAGGAATACCTCTTCAGAGTCACCATGCGGGCCGCACGGAAGACGGGACACTCTTCGCTGATGGCCAACGCATGGCATCACCGTAGCGATTCCCTGACCTCCATGGGAGTGCTGGCAGGTGCGGGATTGGCCATGATCCATCCCTCCTTCGCGGTGGCCGATGCCCTCATGGGAGCCCTGGTGGCGGTAGTCGTTATCAAAGTGGGTGTGGGGATCGGCTGGGATGCAGCTGCAAGGCTTGTGGATACAGCCCCTGGCAGAGATTATATGAAGCGCATGGAGCAGATGATCCTGACGGTCCCTCAAACCAGGAGCGTCCGGGACCTCAAAATGAGGTATGTAGGGCGTCGTATCGCGGTGGAACTCCACCTGGGCCTGGACCCGGAAATGCCGGTGCGCGAGAGCCACGATGTGGCAAAAGATGTGAAGAACATCATTATGGAAAAGGACGGGAGGGTGTTCGACGTGCTGGTTCATGTGGAACCGGAGGAAGAACCGGAAAAGGGGAAAAGGAGAAAAGGGGAAGAGGAGTAAGGACGGAAGAGGGTACATAATTTGCATGTCACTTTGAAACCAATTGATTTGACCAAAGGACTTGCTTATGCCCGAAAAAATCCGATCCTACAGAGATTTAAACGTATTCAATACTGCCATGGAAGCCTCCATGGTGATCTTCCACTTATCCAAGAATTTTCCGCGTGAAGAGAGGTATTCAATGACCGACCAGATACGTCGTTCTTCGAGGTCGGTGTGTGCTAATCTGGCTGAGGCTTGGCGCAAGAGAAGGTACAAAGCGGCCTTTATTGCTAAACTTAA
>JALHUC010000647.1 GCA_022865845.1 bacterium
ACCACTAAAGGCAGTGCCAGAAAAAGTAAGGTCCTCCTGAACCGGCAGTTCATGATGGCTTCATTTCTGAACTGACCCGGCCATGGAAGCTGCCAGCCTCAACGCCTCCATAAGACTTCCCGGGTCAGCCAGACCCTTTCCGGCGATATCGAAAGCTGTGCCGTGGTCAACCGATGTTCTGATGATGGGAAGTCCGAGGCTCACGTTCACACCCGATTCGAAAGCAAGAAGTTTAAGGGGAATGTGTCCCTGATCGTGGTACATGGCAATGATCGCATGGTACTTGCCGCGGTGCATTTTCAAAAACACCACATCTGGAGGGATTGGACCCTCCACCCTGATCCCCTTGCCAAGGGCAAGCTCAATAGCGGGTGCGATGATACGCTCCTCCTCATCACCGAAAATACTTCCCTCCCCCGCGTGAGGGTTCAGGCCGGCCACAGCGAACAGGGGGCTTTTGATGCCCATCTTTTTGAGCGCCTCATCCCCAAGCTGCAGCACTCTCAGTATCCTCTCTGTAGAAATGGCACCAGGAACCTGGGACAGAGGTATGTGTGTCGTAACATGGAGGACCCTCATGGCGCCTGCTGCGAGCATCATGACGGTGTCATCAGCTCCGGTTCGTTCCGCCAGCAATTCTGTGTGACCCGGATACATATATCCTGCCAGCTGAAGTGATTCCTTATTGATCGGCGCGGTCACAACCGCGTCCACAGTCCCCTCCATAGCCAGATCAATGGCCTTCACAACACACTGATAGGCGCACTCTCCGCTCTCTGCACTGAGCTGACCGAAGGGTATGGCCGGGTTGGCAAGACCAACATTCAGGACAGGGATAATGCCGTCGTTGTCTGCCTTGCAGGGGTTGTCCACGACCTTGTAACGGGTTGAACTGCCTGCCTTCCTCGCACCCGCTTTAAGACGCTTGATGTCACCGACAACCAGGCAGTTACTGGCAAAGGTCTCTTCCTCGAGAGCCAGAGCAATAATCTCGGGGCCTACACCGGAAGGATCGCCCATGGTGATAGCAAGGAGAGGTTCGGTGCCCCGAGTGATTGATTTCCTTTTCATGCTTCGTACCTTGTCAAATGACCTCCGGTTTGACGAAGTTGGTAAGTGAGCCGATCCCTTCAACTGTCACAGTCACCTCATCACCTGGGCTTAGTGGACCAACACCTGAAGGGGTTCCAGTGGCGATTATATCACCGGCATTTAACGTCATGGCCGCGCTGACATACTCAACAATATAGTACGGGTTGAACAGCATGGTGGAGGTGTTGTCATCCTGCTTGAGCTCGTTGTTGACATGGGTCATCACCCGGACAGCTGTCGGGTCCAGATCTGTCTGGATCCAGGGTCCTGCGGGACAGAAGGTGTCGAAGCTCTTCGCTCTTGAGAACTGCCCATCCTTCTTCTGCAGATCCCTCGCGGTGACATCGTTCAAAGCGGTGTATCCAAAGATGACATCCCGTGCCTGGTCTCTGCTGATTCTTCGGCACTTCCTGCCAATTACTATGGCGAGTTCCCCCTCGAAATCCACACGCCCGGACTCGGGGGGTAGAAGAATGTTTGCATTGTGCCCGATCATGGCAGACGGGGCCTTGAGGAAGATGAGCGGTTCTGAAGGGAAGGGGTTCCCCAATTCCCTGATGTGACCCTCGTAGTTCCACCCAATGGCGACAACTTTGGAGGGACATACCGGGGAGAGAAGACTCACTTCGGAAAGGGGGAACCTTTCTTCGCCCGGTTCGATCCCCTCAAAGGGCGGGGATTTTAGTGTAAGGATCGTATCCCCTTCGACAAGTCCCCAGAAGGTTTCCGTTTCAGAGGACGGGGTTAGCGCATGGGTATTTGAAAGTAATTGAAACCGGGCGATGAGCATAATGAACCCTTTTTAACTGGTAATCGGTGATCGATGATC
>JALHUC010000648.1 GCA_022865845.1 bacterium
CCTGGCGGTGGTCTGGGAGCCTTCATGCCCATCATCGTTCTGTTCGCAATCTTTTACTTCCTTCTCATTCGTCCCCAGCAGAAAAAGTCAAAGGAACACCAGGCAACACTCGATGCACTTCAGTCGGGTGACACGGTGGTCACTAACGGCGGTCTTTACGGGACGGTGATCAAGATCGACGGACACGTGGTGACACTGCAGTGTTCCGACAAGGTCCGTGTCAAGGTTATTAAAAAGGCGATCTCCTCGAAAGTCGATGCATCCACTATGGAGGAAGGCGAGTAAAAGAGGACTGGTCAGCGTTGATGGACTCGTAAAAAGTCCATCAAGCAGGATGTACGCGTAGCGTGCGTCCTGGGGTGGGGGCCACGCCTGCGGCGTGGGACGGATTCACTTCGCTCCCTCGATCCCGCCAAGGGCGGGTCCGCCCTCCAAAAGCCTCGACGAGACTTTTTGCGAGGTAATCAGTAACAGGAGGAAAAATGCGCACCAGAGTTAAAACAAGACTGATCATCGTATTGATTGTCCTCATCGGCGCCCTGGTGTCGGTGACGCCTTCCCTCACCGGGTCGCTCCCGGGGTGGTGGACGAAGATCCTGCCTTCCAAGGCCGTTCAGCTGGGTCTGGATCTCAAGGGCGGTATGGAGCTTCTCCTCGAGGTTCAGACCGACGAGGCCGTCAACAACAGCCTGTCGAGGATGGCCAGCGATCTGAAGACCACCTTCAAAAGTAAGAAAATTCGTCTGAAAAGGGCCGAGACCACAGGGTTCAACCGCCTGGTGGTGGAGGTGGGAAGGGATAAGTACCGGGACGAGGCGATGACCCTCTTACGGGAGGAGTTCCCGGATGCCCTCGTTACCGAGGAAAGCGAAACCAAGATCATTGTGAGCTACTCCGAGAGCGAGATCAGCAGGCTTAGAGAGAACGCCGTGGTACAGGCCATCGAGACCATCAGGAGCCGGGTTGACGAGTTTGGTGTGACGGAACCGACGATCCTCCGTCAGGGGGAGAACAGGATCCTCCTTCAGCTGCCCGGTGTTGAGGACCCCCAGAGGGCGATCGCGCTTGTCAAGAGGACCGCTGTTCTCAAATTCATGCTCGTAGATGAGGGCGCTTCCACTGACGCTGTTCCCCCCGGGGATGTGGTCCTGTACGGTCAGAATTATGATTCGGCGACCAAACAGACCCAGCGGACCCCCTACGTTGTAGAGGACAGGATCCTCCTGACAGGCGATACCATAAAGGACGCCAGGGTCCGCTACGACTCCCAGTATGGGCAGCCTTACGTTTCACTGACCTTTGACAGTGTGGGGGCGCGTATTTTCGAGCAGGTTACCGGGGACCACGTCAAAGAGAGGTTGGCCATTGTTCTCGATGACAGCGTCTATTCCGCCCCCGTTATCCAGGAGCGGATCAGTGGCGGTCAGGCCTCCATAAGTGGGACCTTTACCCCGGATGAGGCCACCGATCTTGCTATCGTCCTCAGGGCAGGGAGTCTGCCTGCTCCAGTCAAGATCCTGCAGAAATGGACCGTTAGCCCCTCCCTGGGATCCGATTCCATACGTAAGGGACTCATGTCCATTGTCTTCGGTTTTTCCCTGGTCATCGTCTTCATGGTCTTCTATTTCCGACTCTCGGGATTGGTGGCCAACATAGCGTTGATTATGAACCTGATCATCATCATGGCTGTTCTGGCTCTCTTCCAGGCCACTCTCACCCTGCCGGGTATAGCGGGTATCGTCCTTACCATTGGCATGGCTGTTGATGCCAACGTTCTCATCTTCGAGAGGATCAAGGAAGAACTCAGGACAGGAAAGACGATCCGGGCAGCTATTGACGGCGGTTATGGGAAGGCGCTTCTCACCATTGTCGATGCCAACGTGACCACCCTCATTGCGGCACTGGTCCTTTTTCAGTTCGGTACCGGCCAGGTCAAAGGGTTCGCCGTAACCCTCAGTGTCGGAGTTATCACCAGTATGTTCACGGCCATATTCGTCAGCAGGGTTATCTTTGAAGCCTGGCTAGATAACCGCACCCTCGATGAACTCAGTATCTGAGAGCGGGAGGCAAACAGAATAATGGATTTTATAAAACCTGGTATTAATGTTGATTTTGTAAACAGGAGTCGTATTGCGCTTATCTGTTCCCTGGTGGTCGCTCTTATCGGCATCGGGTCCCTGGTGATAAAAGGCGGCCCCCTTTACGGTATTGATTTTGCGGGCGGCACCCTGGTTCAGGTAAAGTTCAATCAGGCTCCCGATGTAGGGGAGATTCGTGATGCCCTCGGCGGCGAGGGACTTGGTTCTTCCGTCATCCAGTCTCTGGGTGAGGACAAGGTGGCGATCCGTCTCAAGAGCGAGGAAGGCCAGGCTGATACCGTTTCCGATGACGTCTTTGCCATTATTCAGAAGCGGTTCGGCCAGGACCAGGTATCCCTGGAACTTGTGGAGATGGTTGGACCCCAGGTGGGTGCGGACATGCGCCGGAAGGGGCTGTTGTCTATCCTCTATGCCATGGTGGGGATACTGATCTACATCACGGTGAGGTTCCAGTTCCGGTTCGCAATGGGAGCTATTGCTGCCCTCGTCCACGATATCACCATCACGGTTGGTGTTTTCTCCCTGCTTGATAAGGAGTTTACCCTCTCGGTCATCGCCGCTCTTTTGACTATTATAGGTTATTCCCTCAACGACACCATCGTCGTTTACGACAGGATACGCGAAAATATCAGGCGGACACCCAAGGATAAACTGGGGTCTGTAGTCAACAGCAGCATTAACCAGACCCTCAGCCGCACAATTCTGACCTCCGGGACTACCCTGTTGGTCGTCGCATGCCTTTTCGTGCTGGGCGGTGAGGTGATCCATGATTTCTCCTTCGCTCTGCTTGTGGGGGTATTGGTGGGGACCTATTCGTCCATCTACATTGCGAGTCCCATCCTCCTGTTAGGTGGAAAGGGAGACGCTGTGGCCAGGGCCTCTGTAAGACAGGGATAGTGTTTGGCTGATCTCATTGTCTGGCTTTTTTTCGGGAGCGTCATGATTGTGGCGCTCCCGCTTCAGTTAGTGGGGCTTCCCGGCACGTGGCTGCTCGCGGTTGATGCACTCCTCTTCAGGTGGCTCATGGGACCGGACCTTATTGACTATCACACAGTCATTATCCTTGGTCTTATGGCCTTGTTTGCCGAGGTCCTCGAGTTCATGACGGCTGTACAGGGGGTTCGCCTGGGACCGCCCGTAAGGGGTGCAGTTGCCGCTACCATCGTGGGCGCCTTTGTGGGAGGCCTTGCCGGGGCGCCGATACTGTTCGGTCTCGGGGCGATCCCCGGAATGGCAATAGGTGCCTGGCTGGCGGTTTTTACTGTTGGTCTTGCCGGCGGTGCTTCACTGAGCGGGGCGTCCAGGGCCGCCATGGGGGCTATGACGGGCAGGATCAAGGGGACAGCCTTCAAGATGGTC
>JALHUC010000649.1 GCA_022865845.1 bacterium
TACCTGGAGAGCTTCTCAGGCAAATCCCTGAAAAGGGTGCGCAGGGAGATCCAGCGTATCGAGGACATGGGGCTCGCGTGGCGCTACGACCGCCTCGAGGACATTGAACTCATGGTCGCTATGAGCGTCTCCCGTTTCGGGAAGGACTCCTATTTCGGCGATCCCAGGTTCAGAAAGGGTTTTATGGAGATGATCCGGCTCTTCGCTGACCATGGCTGGCTGCGGGTCACGAGCGCCCTCATCGGCCGGGAGGTTGCCGCCGTAGACGTCGGTGTCCTCTACGAAGGGACCTACACCCTCATGGCAGGAGGCACCAACCCGTCATTTCCCGGCATCGCCAAGGTCATCAACATGCACCACATGGAGCGGGCCTGCGAGGAAAAGGTCAGGGAGGTGGATTTCCTGTGCGGGGACTTTAACTGGAAAAAGATGTTCCACCTTCAGGAGCGACCCCTTTTCCTGGCTGCGAGAGCTGCTGTCCGGGCGGCTTGAGTACTACGGTGACGAACAAACGCGTCCTTGTGGTGGGTACTACCACGGATTACATCGACATCATCCGAAACAGGTACCCAGGGAGGGCCCTTTTCCTCACCGGCAAAAACCTTCGCCGCCAGGCTCAGGAAGAAACTCCCGGAGAAGCTGAAGAGGTCCTGACCGACCTTGGTGATGTCAAAGTGGCCGCCACGGCTCTTAAAGAGCACCTCTCCCGCCACGGCCTTACCCTTTCAGGGATCACCTGCTACGATGACGAGTCCCTGACCCTGACCGCCGTCCTCGCCGCAGAGATGGGGCTGCCTTTCGCCACGGAAAAAGCTGTCTGGATCAGCCGCAGTAAATTCCACTCAAAGCGGGCCTGGATCGGGGCCAAGGTTCACTGCCCCCGTGTCCACACCGCCCGGGACGATGAGGGTCTCGGTGCTGTTCTTGACCGCCTCGGCTTCCCCCTGGTACTCAAACCATTGACAGGTTCAGGAAGCGAACTGGTATTCTGGTGTCGAAAACGTGACGATGCCAGAAAAGCTTTCAAAATCATCAGCCAGAAGCTGGCTGATCATCATGACCTGCGCATGTACCCGAGGGAAGCTCTACCCGGACGCAGCCATGACCCCAGAAAAGACGTGGTGGCCGAGGAAGGCTTTACAGGTCCGGAATACAGCTGCGACTTCCTCCTTGAGGGCGGCCGAGCCCGGCTGATTCGGCTGACCGGGAAAGTGATGGCTCCTCACCTGGGCACAGGAACCACCCACATATATTACATCCCGGACAGGGAAGAGACGGGGATCGGCCGGCGGGACCTGGAGAACCAGCTCTCCCTGGCAGCCAGATCCCTGGGTTTTGAAAACGGCCTCCTCATGGCAGATTTCATCTCCCATAGAGGCAAAGCCTGCCTGCTTGAGATATCCCCCCGCCCCGCAGGGGACTGTCTCCCATGGCTGATCCTGGCCAGCAGCGGTGTCGACACCCTGGGCCTTGCCCTGGATGTGGCGCAAGGAAACAGGATCAGCATTCCGGACCTGGATACTCATGAGCCCCTTGCCGCAGTGAGACTTTTCGCCAGGCAGTCGGGAAAAGTGAAAAGGATCGATACCGGTCGGATGTTGAAAGACCCGAAAGTCGTCGAGGCAACACTGTACCGCCGGCCCGGACACAGGGTCGCGATGCCACCGAGCGATTACTCCTCACGCATCCTCGGGCACGTCATCTTCCGTCCGTCGGACAGGTTCAAACTGGCCGAGGAGGGAGCCGAGCTGGAAAGCCTTGTGGAAGTGGAGATGGAGCCTTGAGTATGGGCGGAGCCCACGGTGGAGACCCTGTCGACTGTCTCGGGTTAA
>JALHUC010000650.1 GCA_022865845.1 bacterium
CTGAGAAAGCTCTCAAGGATTCCATAGACATGCTCGGTACAATCGATATTATCGGCTTCCTTGACAATCTGGATCTCCTCAGCTCCCAGGTCAAGAAATACTTGGGCTTCAATCTTAAAGTTCCGCACCGGCGGCGCTCTCCTGCGGACGAAACTATCAGGGAAAAGATAAAAGGCTCCAGGGAGTACCGCAAAGCAGTGGAAACCTTATGTGAGTCTGATATGGAACTATACGAGCGTGCACGCACCATATATTTTTGAATGTGTAATCGATATATTGTTCCTAGGATGGGGGAAAGGACAAACAATGGCACCTGCAAAGAAAAAACAGAACAAGTATCGTCCCTATTATAGTGACTACTATAAATCTTTCAGGAGGTTCATTTTACCAATCTCGCTTATATTGGGAATCTTGGGATATGGTCTTTATTACGTCATGGGATCTTTTAGTTTTGTAGTCATCATTCCCTTGACACTGGCGTTGCTCCTTTACTTACTACTCGAAGTCGTGCATCAAATAAGCCTTATAACGGGAAACCATTATCAGTTTGGCATACAGCAGGCACAATCGATTCAAGCCATCTACAGCATTCTGAAGCCTGAGCTTCCACTCCCCTCCATGGCAAAGTGGGCAGGGAACCCAGATTTTTGCCAACTTGTCGCCAAACAGATTCTTTCATCCAGCCCTGGAGTAATACTTGAATTTGGCAGCGGAGCTTCAACCATTGTCGCTGGTTTGGCACTGCGTAGAACCGGGGGTAAGCTAATCTCCATTGATCACGACAACAAATTCGCCACTGAAACAGCAGTTGAAATTCAATGTCACAACCTTTCTGATTCCGTCCAGGTTCTCCACTGTCCCTTAACTGAGGTCACCGTGGATTCAAACACCTACCTGTGGTACGACCTTTCCCTGCTGGGCGAAATCCCCACTATCGACCTTCTCATTATCGACGGGCCCCCAAGCGGTATTCAAAAACATTCCAGATACCCAGCACTTCCGATGCTCTACGATAAACTGGCTGAAAACGCTGTAATTCTGCTGGATGACGGAAGACGTGCGGATGAGCAGGACATCGTGAGGATGTGGAAAGACAGGTATGACGATCTGAATGTTCAATCTATTGGAACTGAGAAAGGCGCTTTTCTTCTCTCAAGGTCAGGCCGGTAAACGATCACATTCCATTTACAGGAATGGTTTTATTAAATACGCAGTAAACTTGGAAACTTGCCCATGTGCGGAATCGCAGGCATCTATCAAAAAGACGGGGAATGCCCAGAGAAACGTCTTCGAGACGCTATTAAAAACCTCTCTCACCGCGGCCCGGATGACAATGGGATTTATTCCCACAGATCTTTGATAATGGGCCATACCAGGCTATCCATCATCGATCTGGAGGGAGGACACCAACCACTTTTTGCCGCTGACAATAGCCTGGTCCTCGTCGCCAACGGTGAGATATACAATTACATCGAACTACGCGAAGAGTTGAAGAAACTCGGGCACCATTTCCTGACGCGATCAGATTCGGAAGTTATCCTGCACGCCTATGAGGAATACGGGGAAGACTTTCTCCGGCACCTTCGGGGTATGTTCGCCTTTGCTCTATTCGACCGTACCCGGGAAAAACTGCTCCTTGTACGAGATCGTCTTGGTATTAAACCTCTTTTCCTGGCAAATCGATCTGACAGAGTGTTTTTCTCTTCTGAGCTAAAGTCCCTCATTCCTTTATTCGACCGCGAACCGGAGGTGGATCCGGATGGCCTTCTCCAGTACATTCAGAACCAGTTTTCGTCAGGGTCCACCACGATCCTGAAAGGTGTTGAGAGAGTGCTCCCGGGTGAGGCTGTCTGCATCGAGCGCGGCCAGATGGTTCGTCGCTGGAAATACTGGTCGGCCCTGGACGTTAAACCGGAAAAGATGGATCAGGTCGAGGCCCAGGAGCATTTCGACACCATTATGGAAACGGTTATGATCCAGCATATGCGCTCGGACGTTCCCTTCGGGCTTTTCCTGTCCGGGGGAATCGACTCGGCGATCTTGCTGGCCCTACTGAGCCACTTCAAGGGCGAGCCGATTAGGACCTTTTCCGTAGGGTTCCCGGGAACGCGGCTGACCAGTGAACTGCCGGCCGCCGAACGGATGGCCCGCCGGTTTTCAAGCATCCACACCCAGATCACACCTTCTGAAAAAGATATTTTCAACATCCTCCCTTTGACTGTATGGGCAGCCGATGACCTTATGCGGGATTATGCGAACATGCCAACGGCCATTCTTTCAGCCGCCGCAGCCCAGGAACTGAAGGTCGTTTTTTCCGGCGAAGGTGGAGACGAAGTCTTTGCCGGGTATGGGCGGTACAGATCATCTTCATCGGAACGTTTTGTCAAAAACCTGTTCTCCCCAGGCACAGGCGGGTTTCGCACCCGTGGGGACCTGCGCCGCCGCTGGCCCCGAAAACTGCTTCAGAAGCCTTTGTTGGACTCGGTTCTGTCTGCCAGAAGTCCCTTCGTGAAGGCCTGGTCCGAAACACCCCACTCTTGGAGTCCTCTGGAAAAAATGCAATACGTGGACCTCGTCACGGCCATTCCGGACAACCTGCTCGTCAAAGCTGATCGCATGATGATGGCTTTCGGCCTCGAAGGCCGGGTCCCTTTTCTGGATCACCGGGTTGTCGAGTTCGGTCTTTCCCTGCCCGACCACTTGAAGATCGCGCGCGGAAAGGGCAAGCTGTTTCTGAAGAAATGGGCACTGCAGTACCTGCCGGCAGATCACCTTGATACTCCCAAGAAGGGGTTTCATGTCCCCGTGGGAGAATGGCTCGGAGAAAGTTTTCTGGATGGGCTCAGGAGAACGCTGCCGCAGGATCCCGCAGTGGGGCTGTGGTTCAAACCGGAGGGCATACGTGACCTTATCGACCAGAGCAAGGGTTCTCCGGCAGCGGGACGTGTTCTCTGGTCGATCCTGCAGTTCGCCCTCTGGCACAGGATCTTTATCGAAGGATCCGGCGAGCGCCCACCCGAATCCGTTAACCCGATGGACATCCTGAACTGATCACGCTATTGACAGGAGTACTTTTGACAGGCATCGGACATGACCAATGACAACTGCTGACCCGGATAAACGCATAGCCATCTTCATGTCCTTTTCAGGTGAGGGAGGGGTTGAGAGGATGGTGTCCAATCTGGCTCAGGGCATGCTCGATGCCGGATACCAGGTAGACTTCCTTCTGGCTCGGGCGGAGGGCAGACATCTTGCTTTGATTCCAGATGGCGCTCGCCTCATAAGGCTCGGGAAGCGGCACACCCTTGGAGCATTGCCAGGATTGACCGCCTACCTCAAGAGGGAAAAACCTTCAGCCATGCTGGCGGCCAAGGACCGGGCCATCAAGGTCGCCATCCTGGCGCGTTTTTTCGCCCGTTCCGATGTGTTTCTTGCTGGGCGCATCGGCACCACTGTTTCGGCGGCCCTCGAGGGTCGCAACCTGTTGAAGCGAGTATTCTGGTACCTGGGTATGAGGTTCTTTTACAGGTTTACGGACCTCATTGTAGCCGTTTCGGAAGGGGTGGCAAAAGATGTGATACAGATCACCTCTCTACCGGCTAGCCAGGTTACCGTGATCCGTAACCCGGTTTTGACACCACAGATCTACCAGTTGGCCGAAAAACCAGTGTCACATCCATGGTTTGAGGATCCAAGAATACCGATTATCATGGGTATGGGCCGTTTAACCCGGCAAAAAGATTTTGCCACCCTTGTCAGGGCGTTCGCCGGGGTGAGAAAAACGAGGAGATGCCACCTTCTGATCCTTGGAGAGGGGGCAGACAGAAAAGACATCGAAACCTTGGCAATGGAACTTAATATAAGCGAGGATGTTTATTTGCCCGGCTTTCAAAGTAATCCATACTCCTATCTTGCCAGGAGTTCACTTTTTGTACTTTCCTCCAGGTGGGAGGGCTCACCCAACGCCTTAACTGAAGCTCTGGCATTGGGCCGGCCAGTGGTATCGACCGATTGTCCAAGCGGACCCAGGGAGATTCTAAAGGACGGTAAATACGGCAGGCTCGTTGCGGTAGGTGACATCGAATCTATGGCAAACGCCATAGCTCTAGCGCTTGATTCCACCACCGATCCCGAGCTCTTTCGCCAGGCTGTTGGAGAATATACAGTTGAATCGAGCGCTGCTTCCTACCTTCAGGCACTGGGACTGGAAAATTGAAAATATCATTTGGCAGGGTTTGGCAAAAGGATCAGGTCACCCTTCGAGTGAACTATCACTGGTTCACACCCGCAGAATTAATAAGGAATCTTAAACGTTTAAACAAGGTTCCGAAAGTGGATATTTATTGACTCCGGCTTAACATAGGGGGATTTCGTGGCTGGACTTTTTCCAAAAATCAGCATTGTCACTCCATCCTACAACCAGGGGATGTACCTGGAGGAGACGATCCGGTCGGTCCTGGATCAGGGATACCCTAACCTCGAGTACATAA
>JALHUC010000651.1 GCA_022865845.1 bacterium
ACGCCGCCTTCTTATCGATCTCATCCCAAATCGAATATGGAAGTTCGAGTATCTTGCAAATTTCCTCTCGAAGTTTCCTGGAGCGTATTTCCCCATACACTGTCCACCATACTGCCGAGCGATCTACGCCAATTCCCCGCGCAATGTCCCCTCCACCAGGTGGTTCCTGAGTCTGGTTATCGCCCCGTGAACAGGGGACTTCGGCACCTTCCCTAGATGCACCTTTCCTGTCATTCTGTGCAATTTGACAATCTCCCCCCCTTTTCCCTGTTGACTCTGCCGAAGACGCTATGGTAATTTTTAAGTTCGAATTCCAAATTTCAGATTCCAAATTCCAAAGAGAAGGATCTGAATAATGAACTGTTCTTCTTGCAGAGCGTTCATAGTTGCAAACTGGTCTTGCTGGTGGCGGGAGAATAGAACTCCGCTTTACGCCGGGAGGCCAGGGTAGATAACCAGTAATTTTACTGAAAACCAGGCCCCGCCCAAACCGGCGGGGCTTTTTTATGCTTTTTTAGAAACCGCGTAAATAGTCTCTTCAAGTTTTAAACGAGAACAGAAGAGTCCTGGGTTGAGATCCGGTTAACCGGCTGTTGACCCTGAGGCGAAGATCGTGTTGTTTGACACGGAACTGTCCTGACCATGCGAAAGGAGAAAAAAATGAAGGGGAGATTGGGAATTGGGATAGCACTACTTGGGATAACCGCCCTGCTGGGCGGCGCGGTCGCGGCAAATGCAGCCGAACCGTACAGGATCGGCGCGGCATTTGCCCTCACAGGTCCAGCTGCGGTGATCGGAGACCCCTCGGCCAAGATCGCGGAGATGCTTTTGGGCGAAATTAATGCTGCCGGGGGGGTCAAAGGGCACCAAATCGAAATGATCACCTACGACACGGAGTCAGATCCCACCAAGGCTGTCACTGTCATCCGCAAGCTCATCGAGAAGGACAAGGTCCTTGCCATAATCGGGCCTACCAGCACTGGTGCGGCCATGGCATCCATCAAGTTCATACAGGACAGCGAGGTGCCCATGGTGGCTTGCGTTGGAGGGGCACCAGTTGTGATCCCGGTAAAAAAATGGGTCTTTAAAAGCCCACAGACAGACATTCTGGCTGTTGAGCGCCTTTACGAGCACTTCACCAAAGAGGGGATAAAGAAGGTCGCTATCCTGACCTCAGCCGGCGGTTTCGGCGACAGCGGTCGAAAAGCGCTGGTGGCACAGGCTGGCCCACTCGGCTTCGAGATCGTGGCGGACGAGCGGTACAATGACAAGGACACGGACATGTCCACACAGCTCACTGCAATCAAGGGTAAAGACGCCCAGGCCATCGTGGTGTGGGGTATAGGGCCAGCTCCAGCCATCATTTCCAAGAACGCTAAACAGCTTGGTGTGGCGGTTCCTGTCTTCATGAGCCACGGCGTGGCCGACCCCAACTTCATCTAGATGGCAGGAGAGGCTGCAGATGGTGTTATGATGCCGGCCAGCCGGTTCATCGTGGCGGACAAACTTGCCGATTCGGACTCCAGGAAAGCTTTCCTTATGGAGGTGAAGAAAAAGTACGAGGACAAATACGGGCCGGTAAGCACCCACACAGGC
>JALHUC010000652.1 GCA_022865845.1 bacterium
AATATTCTTTATTAAAATCTCAACCTCATAAATTTATAGGGTCTTGCTGATATTGTGAACTAAAAAAGTAATCTCATATTTCTGCTCTCATCTCGTTTAAATAATTAATACCCTCACTACCACCGGCACATATAAGATTGGCCCCATTATTCAGACATTGGTGATTATATCTTTCTGAAGGTAAACCCATGAGAGTTGCAACAGACTCTACTAGCGAATTTGTTTCAATAACTGATGTATCTATCAACCAATTATTACTCAGGTTATAGCCAGCAATTAAATATAAATTTTGATTGAACATGATGGGGGAGAAGTCATCTCTATATAAATTTAATGTCACACTAAAACTATTTTTATTCTCAAGATCCACCACCTCATACAGGTTGTCGTCCACAGCGGAGGCGCCCTTGAATACGAACAGCTGGTTCCCCACTTCATCGTGCAAAACAGTGGCCTCACCCCTGGTGTAGGCGAAGCTGGCGGCATAGGCGCTGGAGATAAAACCTTCCACCGAAGAAGCCACAGCTTCGATTATTCCGGTACCCGTATTTCCCCCAAGGACATAGATAACCCCATTGGCAAAGACCGCCGAATGGTTCTGACGTGGAAATAGAAGTGTACCCGCATCCGAAAAACCGTTGGCTTTCTCCAGGGATACCGTCGACCCCACGCCCGACACACTTCCCTCCATGATCACCTGCCCGGCCGTCAGGGCCTGAACCGTTATGTTGTCTATTCCTTCCGCATTAAAAGATGCGCTGTGTCCGGCGTAAGGGAAATCCTCGTACTGGACCTGTGCCTCGCCGTAAAGGAACCTGATGGTCCCTATATAAGGTGTCGATGAGGTTGCCCCGAGAGCGTCCATATCGATGGCGGATTCCCAATCCACCGGCAACTCGAGGTTGATGCTGACAACCTTGTCCTGAGCTGTCCCGCAGGCAGCGAACAGAAAGATAATTCCTGCCAGGAAAAACATGGCTGCATTTCGCTCTTTTACCATGTGGCCTCGACCCTGGTGCTCCCGCCGGGTTCGGAGGCGGCTGCGGCGCCCACGAGAAGAAGGATACCTATGGCTAAGGCATACCTGGTCCAGGTCCTGGCCCCTTCAACAGCGTTTGATCCTTCCGGCAGATCCTGGCTATAAGCCGGCAGGCTGAAAGGAGCGCCAGCCATGGTGCGGCTGTGGTCCCACTTTTGACGCACAGGTTCGAGGACCCTGGCAACCCTGAGCGCTCCCGACTCCCTTGTGTCGCCAGCCTCCCACAGAACGATGTGGTCTACAGAGCGACCTTCACGGTCAATGAGCCAGACTCTCAGGACATTTCCATCCGGGTCCGGAATGAGGAGGTAATCCACATTCAACTTCTCTATCAGGAGGATCATGTACGATCTGTCCCCTGCTCTCAATCTCTGGAGGAAGAAACTGTCCGGATCATCTTCGGGCCCGGTGGGGACCAGCTGAAAGCGGACATTAGCAGGTTCGAACCGTTCCGCATCGAGGGTCAGGCTCCACGGTTCATACCCCGGTGCCATCGCCTCGATAAAATGCCTTCCAGGCAGGAGTGAATACCCTGTTTCAGGAACCATCTTTCCCAATTCCCCTCCCCCCACCTTAACGGACGCGTCATCGGGGGTTCCGTCCACAACTATAGATACCTTTTCCCCGTTCAGTAGCCCCCTCCTGATTCCGCTATAGATAGTTATTGTCTCCGGGGAGTATCTTTCCGAGGGTAATTCTCGCGTCGGCTCAAGGGCTGCTGCCTTTTTAAAACTGTTAATGTAGCTTTTATCTCCGGCAGCACGAGCGACAATACCACTTAGCACCAGGACCTCGAACATGAGATGGGTTCTGAAACCGCTGTCACCTGAGGTGGAAAGGAGATCTTCCGCCCGGGTCAGGATCTCGGTGGCCCGGTCGTAGTTAAACTGATAGTAGAAGGCCCACGCTTCCTCGATGCGAGCCTGTGTCCTGTCCAGGGTGATCCTGTCTGCCGTCCTGTAGGCCGAACGAACGGCCTCACCCGCCTGACGCCAATCTTCCAGCGCCTTGAGGACCTCCTCCCGCCCTTTTACAAGCAGAAGCGGGTCCAGATAAACCTCACTCCGGATCCCATCCCATGCCGCCCGCATTTCCGCCATAGGCATGGGAGGTTCCAGAACCGCCAGCTTGCCTGGAACCAGGGAAACAGCTCCGGCTATGGAGGTCTGGAACATAGTCATCGCAAGGATGACAACCAGTATTCTAGTGAAGGGTGCGCGGGTCTTCCTGGGATCTTTCTTCCTGGGATCTTTCTTCATGTGATCTTTCTTCATGGAATGTTTTACTGTGCAAGGAAGCTGCCAACCTTACTTCCTCCTCCTCTCTATCCCACTGCATCACGGTCCGCATTCCCTGGACCTTCTTTCGAAACCAGGTGATGAAGAACAAAAGCGTGATCAGCCCCCAGATCGTGGCGGTACTGGTAAAAACAGGGATCCAGGTGGCCTTGACCCTGGCGTACTGGTCAAAACCTGCCAACAGTTCGGCCATGGACATGTCGAAGGCAGCCACCGTTCCTCCGTTGATCCCACCTCTTTGTAAAGACTCTGACACAAGGCGGGCAACAGCATCCTCCCCGAACCGCTGCGAAATATATTTTATAAACAGATAGCTGCGAGCGTAGGCGGCACCTGCTCGAGATGCCTGGTCGGGGAAGGTGAATTCCAGTTCTCTGAAATCTGGGGTCGCCCCTGTTGCCTGGGCCCATCCCAGCTGCACGAGCCTGGACAGGTTCATTTCACCGGAAACGTAGGTGGCTACCCCCTCCTGGAACCACCGGGGCAATCGGGTGTCGTGTCTTGATTCAGCGTCGCCGAGCAGCAGATGAGCCATTTCGTGCTGCAAAATAGACCAGTACCTGCTCCCACCGGATTCCATGGCGCCCGGAGTCATGATGAGAACCATACCCAGTCCCGGATAGGTCAGCGCCCCCGCCCATTCGGGTGCAGGTTTCGTTGTAGGCTGAAGTTTGACGAACTCATCCCTGCTTCCGGCTAAAACGATGGAATAACTTTCCAACCAGGGAAGTCCCAGAAACTCCGAGGTGTCCGTAAGGAAGGTACCGGCACGTTCCAGAACCTGATTCGCCAGGACATCCGAAGGTCCGTGAAAGCGCACCGTCAGGCGGGGATCAGAAACGGATTTCCATCCTGAATCCTCATCGGCCGCGACCGCTGCACCTGACAGAAGTACCAACAGGCACAACAGGACCGAGGTCAGGATGTATTGGAAGGTTTTCATATCAGGCGTTCCCTGAGATCCTGGAGTTCTATCCCCTCGAACTCCAGCACCTTGGATCGCCCTTTTTCACCGGATACGATGCGGATGCGGCTTTTGGGTACGCCGGTCTTTTTAGCCAATAGCCTGATCAGTGAACTGTTGGCAGCTCCGTCTACTGGTGGTGATGTCAAACGTACCACCAGGACATCCTCTTTCCAGCCCTCCACTTCCTCCCTGGATGCCCTGGGTTTGACTTTGACGCTGATCCTGGCTGAGATGTCATTCACCGCCCGGACTCTCAGGGCGCCTCGAAAACGACCATGAGAGTCGGGAAAGGTTGGAGGGAATGTTCGGAGGGGGTCAGAAGAAACTTGTGTTCACCGGGACTCAGGGGAAAGGAGGTCACACTTTCGAAGATCTGGCCCTCTTCCTCAAAGGTAAAGGGGACTTGCACCTCATCCACAAAAGCAAGGATATCAAGAGGGTTCAAGCGGTTGTCAGCCTGTTCAGATACGAAACGGGCAATGATATGCCATTGGCATTGGGGCGGCCCTGAGTTTTTCCGAACCATGAGAAATTCGGTGTTTAAAACTTTCCACTGACTGTAGGTATTGTCCTGGACGGGGGGCATGATACCGGGGGCCGTCACATTCATGCACGACCACAGCGCAGCGGTGACCAACAGGGCACCCAGGGCAATAATGAGGCGGGGATGGCGTGCAGCCATGAGAGTGAAACCGGATCTTACCCGGTCACTCCTTTTCCTTGCTGACAAGGTACTTAACCTTCTCTTCCCTGCCAATCTCGGCTTCCAGAGCCTCCGTGGTGATTTCCAGCATCTTCAGGTGACTCTGTGCCGCCGCTTTCACTGCGATCTCAAACTGGGCACGGATCCTTTTAACCTCTACGATCTGATCGTTGATCATAGCCAATTTCCGGTGAGAATCCTCAATCATCTTCTCGGCTTTGAGCTCAGCCTCCTTGAGGATGATCTCCGCCTCTTTCCTGGCAGAGACCTTCATGTCCTCGGTGATCTTCTGGGCCGTCATCATTGTTTCCATGAGGGTCTGCTCGCGCTGCTTGAGCTCCTCATATTGGTTGGAAAGGCGCGCCAGCTTTTCTTTAAGCTTCCCGTTCTCCCTGATGAGTTCTTCGAACTCTGATGCTGCCATCTCAAGGAAGTTCTCCACCTCCCTGGGATCGAGACCCTTGAGCTTGCTTCTGAACTGCTGACTTTGTATATCGAGAGGTGATAGACGCATGACCGTTCTCCTTTAAGGCTCCCCTCACCTGAGTTTCACGGCCAGCCCAAACAGGGTCTGAACCAGGAAGCTCTGCAGAAAGATAATGGCAAGGATGGCAACGATGGGGGAAAGGTCCATCATACTGCCCCGTATGGGCAAAACCCTTCTTATATATCCCAGCACAGGCTCGGTTATCCGGATCAGGAACTGATAGATAGGGTTGTATGGGTCCATGGTGAACCACGATGCGATAGCCCGTATGACAATGAGCCACATGTAGATGTTCAGAATGATGCTCAGGACCTGGGCCACTGCAGTGATGAAGTTACTTAGGATAAACACCCTGATAGCCTCCCCTTTTTTATTAATAAACTGCCATAACTATATAAATTACTGGGAAAAATGTCTAGATACTAGTGTCAGGATACAAGAACGCAGAACACAGGACGCAGAACGCAGTTGAAAAGCCGTGATTCGTGACTCGTGATTGGTGATTGGTGATTGGAAAACCAGTGCACCGGTGCACATGTGCACTCCATTTCTTTCTTTGGGCTTTGGACATTGGACTTTGGGCTTCTCCTGTAATCCATAAAATCACTCCCACCCGAAATATATACGTGATCGAATTATGGAAATAGACCTTCTGTTAATGTTATGAGAAAAGGGGAATGTAAACTTAACAGGGAGTGATTTTATGGATTACAGGAACAGCATTGCCTTCATAGGCGGCGGGAATATGGCCGAAGCTCTGGCAGTGGGAATCATCAGAGCCAGGATCGTACCGGCTGAATCGATCATTGTTTCAGATCCGATGTCCGAACGGCGCACTTATCTGCTCCAGCAGCATGGACTCATGAGCACCGACCGGAACACTCAGGCCGCCGCGGCTGGAGGAACCATTTTTCTGGCCGTTAAACCACAGGTTCTTCCAGAGGTGCTTCAGGAGATTGCCCCCTCCATCGGCACAGACCAGCTTGTCATCTCCATAGCAGCGGGGATCACCCTCGGACTTCTGGAAAAATCACTGCCCGGGGTGCCTGTCATCAGGTCCATGCCCAACACACCCGCACTTGTAGGCAATGGAGCAACCGTCATCTCTCCCGGCCAAAGTGTCCATGCTGATAACACGCACTGGGCCGTGGAGCTTTTCCAGGCTGTGGGAACCTGCCACGTCCTTCCCGAGGATCTGCTGGATGCCGTCACGGGCCTTTCCGGAAGCGGCCCGGCCTATATCTTCCGCATGGCTGAGGCTTTGATCGAGGCCGGCATGTCGGTTGGGATCCCTGCCGAGGAGTCCGCCGGTCTGGTGAAACAGACGATCATGGGGGCCGCACGCATGATGATGGAGACAGAAAAGAGTCCTACCCAACTGCGGGAAATGGTGACCTCACCGGGGGGAACGACTCAGGCGGGTCTCGCTGCCATGGATGAAGCCGATTTCACCGAGGCCGTTGTGGAAGCGGTGATGGCAGCGACTAAAAGAGCGAAAGAACTTGGTAAGGGCTGACAACTGTCGACTTGGCGACTGAGCGACGAAGCGAAAAGGCGAAAGACGAGTACGAGTTCGAATACGGCAAAGACATATTTTACAGGGATGAAGGGGATAAGGGGGATACGGGAAACCCCACCCTTCCCCGCCGTCATTCCGGGCAGAGCCTAAAAACAATCTACTCC
>JALHUC010000653.1 GCA_022865845.1 bacterium
CCTTCGCTTGGCTCTGACAGATCCGGACATTCAACTGCCTTCCCAGCAGGGAACGCAGGAAGCTGACAGGTCTCTGCGAAGGATCAGGATCGTTTTCAGTAAAAAGGGAGACCTGAGGTACCTCGGGCACCTTGAGATGGCCCGGATGTTCGAAAGAGCTTGTCGCCGGGCAGATCTTCCACTCTCCTTCACAGGAGGGTTCAGTCCCAAACCCCGGATCACCTTTGCCCTTTCACTGCCCACAGGCACCGAGGCGCTGGCGGAGTGGCTGGACCTTGAGCTGGGTGAAGCGTGGTCTCCGGAGGAGGTCATGAACAGTCTCAACGAACAGTTACCGTCGGGTATCAGGGTCGTTGATTCCTGGAAGGTTCCGGTGGATGTTCCCGCCTTGAACGGCAGGGTAAGGTTCATCACCTACGAGGCCCTTCTCCCCGACCCCCTCGAAGGGCTGGAGGAAATGGTCCGGGACCTCATGAGCCGACCCTCCGTACCTGTTATCCGTTTGAAAAAGGGTAAAGAGCGGACTCTCGATCTCAAGGGCTACCTTACCGATATGAAGGCGCTTGATGAAAGGACATTGATCTTCACCCTCGCACTGAAGGGTGAAAAGGGCAGCGCCCGACCCCAGGAGGTGCTCGAAGCCCTTATGGGCATTGCTGGGGAGGTTCCTGCCGATGTGCGGTTAACCCGCACCAGCCTTACTTTCGCCATGGAAAAAGATAAGGCCGGCAGCCGGCCGGGGTGGGCTAGAATTTGGGATTAGGACTGGATATACCAGTCCTAATCCCAAATTCTAGTACTCAGTACTCAGTACTCAGTACCCAGTACTCAGTACTCCGTAGGAACCGCATTGATTATCTCCGCATACTTATCATTATATTCCCAAAATTTAATTGTTTATTAATGACTTAACCTGAAATTATTGTTATTTATATGGAAATTGTTCCAGATAGTGACCAGTGGGGAGTTCAGGAATCAATGAGATATCTTAGAAAATATTTCAGAACGAAACCTTCCAGCAGTGAACTCCTGTGGAATATTCACGAGGTGGGTTTTTCTGCATCAGCTTTGGGTTCGGGTTTGTATCCTCCTGGGTACTGGGTACTGGATACAGGGTACTGCATTTTTAAGAGTACGCGCCTTAGGCGCGTTGGCAGTTTTTCTTCGAAATTGAAAGGTTTTTACAATGGGATCGGATCTTATTATCAACGCCAACGAATTCGAGATGAGGGTGGCTCTTCTGGAGAACCGCCAGGTCTCGGAGATCTCCGTGGACCGGATCAAGGACCGCGGAGTAACGGGGAACATCTACAAAGGTAAGGTTGTCCGGGTACTGCCTGGAATGCAGGCTGCCTTTGTAGAGATCGGTCATGACCGGGCCGCCTTCCTCCATGCGTCAGACATCGTTCTGGACATGGGGGAGTACGCCGAGATGCTCAGCGAGGATGAGATCAACGGGGATGACGATTTTCCTGTTATGACCTCGTCGGGTCACGCCATTGAGGACTTGCTGAAAGAAGGACAGGAAGTTCTCGTTCAGGTCACCAAAGAACCCATAGGTACAAAAGGGGCGAGAGTTACCGCCTACATCACCTTGCCGGGCAGAATGCTTGTGCTCATGCCTAACCTTGTAAAGGTGGGGGTCTCCCGTCGGATTCAGGACCCCAGGGAGAGGGAGAGGCTGCGAAGTGTCATCACCGAGCTGAAACCCGCAGGTGTGGGGTTCATTGTAAGGACCGCAGCTGAAGGGGCCACCGATGATGAGATCAGTCAGGACATGGATTTCCTGGTGCGCGTGTGGGATACGATCAAGAAACGCCGACCCAGGTCTCGGGCTCCAAGCCTGCTCTACGCAGAGCTGGATCTCGCCTTCCGGGTTCTCAGAGACCTTTACAATGCCGATATCGATGCCATCTACGTCGATTCCAAGGACGAATTCAAGAAACTGTCCGATTTTACCAAGAAGTTTATGCCCGACCTCAAGGATGCGCTGACCCTTTATGAGGACGATGAGCCTATATTTGAGCATTTCGGTGTGGAGATGGAGATCAACCGTGCCTTGGGCAAGAAGGTCTGGCTTAAGTCCGGGGGTTATATAGTCATCGACCAGACGGAGGCTCTCACTGCCATCGATGTCAATACCGGGCGATTTGTTGGCCGGCGGAACCTGGAAGATACCATCGTCAAGACAAACATGGAGGCGGTCCTTGAAGTTGTTTACCAGGTGAGGCTGCGAAACATCGGTGGACTAATAATCATCGACTTCATCGACATGGAAAAGTTCTCCAACCGGAAAAAGGTGTTCTCTTCGCTGGAGGAGGCGCTCAAGGGAGATCGCGCCAAGACTACCATCCTCCAGATCTCGGAACTGGGTCTTGTGGAGATGACCCGCAAAAGGACCAGGGATAACCTGGCCTCTATCATGACTGAGCCCTGCCCCTACTGCGACGGGAAGGGTCTGATCAAATCTCTGCGCACTATCGTCTACGACATCTTTCGCCAGGTGAAAAGAGAATCGTCGATGTTGGAGGGGAAGAGGGTCGTCCTTATGGTGCATCCCAAAGTGGCCGATCTTTTGTATGAGGAGGAGAGGGAGTATCTGGAGTCGTTGGAGAAGAGGATCAAGAAGAAGGTCGTCGTCAAGACGGACTATAACCTCCATCAGGAGCAATATCAAATTATGGGGTTATAATCTGGGGGGTAATGCGGCTTGCACTAGCGCGCCATCTACTTCGTACTTCTTCCTCGGCAATCCTCACGTACGATGGCGTGTACGCTCCGGTTCCCTCGTCAGTCGGGTCTCGTATCTGACGCACTATTACAAGCCTCAAAAGAATGGGGGGCGGCGCGCAATAACGGGCAATCTGCTTCGTTATCGCCCGCTCGGAAATCCTCGACGTATGTGCCATATACGCCTCCGGTATTCCTCGGGACTCTGGCCTTGCATCTCACCCATTCTAGCGCGCCGGTAATCACATTCCATCCAGGTGCGATTATGGCCATCATTCCTCGGCAATCCTCATCCCGCCATTGGCGGGACTGCGGTTCCCTCGTCAGTCGAGCCTCGCATCTGACGCACTATTACAAGCCTCAAAAGAATGGGGGGCGGCGCGCAATAACGGGCAATCTGCTACGTTCTCGGTCGCGCGTGATCCTCGATCCCGCCACAGGCGGGACCGGTCCCACGCTCCCTCGGGCCTTGCATCTCACCCATTCTAGTGCGCCGATAAGAGTATTCCATCCAAGTGCGATTACGGTTATCACTCCTCGGCAATCCTCACGTACGGGCTCGCCTTAAAAGAGCAGTACCCGGTACCTAGTAGGAATATCCCGACTGTGCGACGGAGCGACTTGGCGAAAAGGCCTATAACCCAGAACCCGGAACCCAGAACCCGGAACCCGGAACCGGAACCCAGAACCCGGAACTCCGGCCACAGGCCGGCGTCATTGCGAGGAGTCACGACGAGAGTGTGACGAGGCGGCAATCCCGGTTTGATGAAGGGCTGGAGCAAGTATCCAGGAAGGTAGGGCGAAGGGAGTTGAAAACAGTGAGGAGTAGCCTTCAGTTGGCGGCGCTGCGGTAAATTAGCTTTCGAACTTCGAGATTGCCGCGGCCCTTCGGGCCTCGCAATGACGTCAACTTGAAGTGGGAGTTCCATGTTCCTGGTTCCAAGGGAAGATCTTACGCACACACCCACCCACGCTCCACGCACACACGGTCTTTTCCCCTCTGGACTCTGGACCCTGGACTCTGAACTGGCGTACATGACTTTCAGCCTTCTTATTGACAATAAACGCCCCTTCTGGTAGTTATTTCTGTTCCTATTAAAGAAGCTACTTTTGCAGCAATAAAGGGAGGCAGGAAGTCATGTACGCAGTTATAGAAACAGGCGGTAAGCAGTATCGCGTCAACCAGGGTGACATCATCAAGGTGGAAAAGCTCACTGCCGATGTAGGGGAGAAGGTGGATTTTGACCGCATACTCCTCGTGGGCGAGGGAGCCGACGTCAAGGTTGGCAGCCCCATCGTGGATGGCGCCAGTGTATCCGGCACCGTGGTAGAGCATGACCGCCACCGCAAGATCATCGTATTCAAGATGA
>JALHUC010000654.1 GCA_022865845.1 bacterium
CAACTTCTCGTTTCAACTAATTATAATCAAAACCAACTTATTACCCCTGAATGGACCGTTCTTATCGGCCCTCAAGAGTGCGTCAGATGCAAGGCCAGAATCCTGAGGAAACCGGAGGCGTATATGCCGACATACGCCGAGGCTTTCCGAAGGGTGATAATCCCGCCATCGGCGGGACAGATGATGTGCTATTGACGGCCGAACCCAGAATTTAAGAAGTTGTTGAGGATCGACGAAGAAGAAGTACGAAGTATAATATATCGCACTTGAATGGGCCGCGCTTACCGGCCCTGAAGAGTGCGTCAGCTGCAAGGCCCGAAGGAGCGGGGGACCGGAGACGTACGTTACCAGGTACTTCGAGGATCACACGCGACTGAGAACGCAGCAGATGATGTGCTCTTGAGGGTCGCCCCCCTATCGTCTCCTTTTATATCCGGCGATTATGCCAAACCCCAGGAATGTAGTGACCAAGGATGACCCCCCATAGCTCAGGAGCGGCAAAGGCAACCCCACCACCGGTAAAACCCCCGCCGCCATGGCGATATTAATAGCCGCCTGAAGGGCAAAGGCAGATGTGATCCCCACTACGACAATTACGGAAAATCGGGTCTTGGTAAATTCGATGTAGCTGAAAGGGTACAAAGTGAGGAAGAGCAGCAGGCCCAGCATGAGCAGGACGCCGGCGAAACCGAACTCTTCTGCCAGTACCGAAACGATGAAATCGGTGTGCTGTTCAGGAATGAACCGCAGTTGGGATTGGGTCCCCTGCTGGAACCCTTTGCCGAACAAACCACCCGAACCAATGGCGATCTTGGATTGGACCACATGGTAACCGGTCCCCAGGGGGTCCCGTCCGGGGCTAAAAAAATTCAATATCCTGTCGCGCTGATAATCCTTAAGGATGAAAAACAGCGAAGGGGCAGCGGCGGCAGCGCCGACGACAAGAACGATGAGTGTGGACCATCTCACCCCTAAAAAAAGGATCACAACTCCCGATATGAGGACAAGAAACATGGCGGTACCGAGATCCGGCTGGATGGCTACGGGGATCGCGAAACCTGCCACCATGAGCAAGGGGATCAGGATCTCCTCCAGCCCATAGGGAGGCGACGATTTCCGCCCGCTGAAATATCTGGCAAGAGCCAGGATAAGGGCCAGCTTTGCCAGTTCAGACGGCTGGAAGGTCAGACCACCTGCATAAATCCACCGCTGGACCCCCCCGATCCATTTACCTGCCACAGCAAGCCCAACCAGGACAGCGAATATCACCCAGTAAAAACTGTAGGCGCCACGCTGAAGATGTCTCCTGTCCACGAAATACCCGATAAAGTAGGCCACAAGGGCTATTGCCAGCCAGTAGGCCTGCCGTCCGGGATACCCGGAAAAGCGGCCTCCAGCGGTAGCAGACCTGATGACCATAATCCCCATTCCGGACAGAATCAGCGTCGAGCCCAGCAGCACAAAATCGATCCGGTGTATGTTGAAGATCCCTTTCACTGCGCCTCTTCCTTCAGATCGGGAGTAAGTTCCTCCAGCGGGTAGAGTTCTCCGTACTTCTTAATCAGGCGCGTTACTATGGGGGCGGCTGATGAGGAACCATGCCCACCGTGCTCCACGACGACCGCCGCGACTACCTTGGGTCTGTTAACCGGGGCGAAGGCGGCGAACCAGCTATGATCCCTAAGTTCGTAGGGAAATTCCTCCTCTCCCTCAGGCAGTTCCTGGAGGCGCACCACCTGGGCAGTGCCCGTTTTCCCGGCCACAGGCACACCCGCCCAGCGCGCGACCCTGCCCGTACCACTGTCATCGGCCACAACACCTGCAAGCCCGCTGATAATCCTGTCAAAGACATCATCCGGGATTTCCGATTCATGCTTCACAGCAGGATCGCGCCTGTACAGCTCGTTTCCCGCCACATCCTCAATTCGGCTCACAAGGTAGGGATCCATATGGGTTCCCCTTCTCGCAATAGTTCCGTACAGAGATGTCAGCTGAAGGGGGGTTACCAGAACGAAACCCTGTCCTATTGCCGCCGAAAGTGTCTCACCCGGGAACCAAATTTCACCTCTCGCCCTTTTCTTCCAGTCAAGGGACGGTATCAGCCCCTCCTTCTCCCCAGGTATGTCAAGCCCCGTCTTCCTGCCAAGACCCAGGACTGAGGCCCATCGCGCCATTGCGTCAATACCGGTCCTTTCACCCGCCTGGTAGAAATACACATCACAGGATTCAACGATCGCCTTGTAAAGATCAACCTTACCGTGCCCCCCCAGCTTCCAATCGCGGTAGGTTCTCCCACCGTAACGATATCCGCCTGAGCAGAAAATGGGTTCATCAGGATCCATGCTCTTTTCCATGAGCGCTGCGATAGCGGTGACAACCTTGAAGGTAGAACCGGGCGGGTACATCCCCTGGATGGCCCGACTCTGCATGGGATGCCCCGGATCCCTGACAATCTCGTTCCACCTTTCACTGGTCAGGCGCAGGGAAAATTCGTTGGGGTCAAAGGCCGGCCTGCTGACCATGGCCAGGATCTCACCGGTTTCAACGTTCATGAGAACACCAGCCCCTCTCTCTTCCCACAGCTCAAGTTCCAGAGCTTTTTGCAGTCGAATATCCAGCGTCAGGGTGACGTTGGCCCCCGGAGACGGTTCAGTGGCTCCCAGGATGCTCAGCTCCCTGCCTCTGGCATCTACCTCGACCTGCCTTCCTCCATCCTTACCCCTCAGATATTGATCATAAGCTTTTTCCAGGGCGTACTTACCAACCGAATCCCCTTTCCTCGTCCCGGGATATTCTCCGGAGTCCAGCTGTTCCCTTGATATCTCCCCGACATATCCGAATATATGCGCGGCGATCTTTCCATAAGGATAAAATCTGCGGGGCACCACCAT
Organism: bacterium; assembly: GCA_022865845.1. GTDB lineage: Bacteria > BMS3Abin14 > BMS3Abin14 > BMS3Abin14 > BMS3Abin14 > JALHUC01. Next base: position 2,892 of record JALHUC010000654.1, read on the forward strand.
CAAACGGGATCCTGGGAAGTAGTCTTGATTAACCTCGAACAGGGCCACCTCTTCAGGATCGAGATGCTCGAAAACCCTGACGGCGCTGTAAGGTGCATGGGTAGCGTTCTTTTCAAACCACTCAACGGCCTGGGCACCATCCCTCCCAAGAAGGTCGGCCAGCGATACTATTTCAGCTTCCCTGTCGGTTCCCATATCCTCCGGGATGAGGGCGAGAGTGTAGTTCGGAGTACTGTCCGCCAGGATCACACCGTTGCGATCTGTGACAATACCCCGTGTCGCCGCCATGTCGATGAGTCGGATTCTGTTGTTGTCAGAAAGCCTCAGGTAAAGGGAGTAGTCCAGAACCTGGAGCCGCCAGAAATAGAAGAGAAGCATGAGAAAAATAAGGGAGAAAGCTGCCATGATGACGACGATCCGACGATCGATACCGGGCAGCACATCACCGGGTTTTTTCGAAAGTGGACCCACCGCTCAGTCCCCCAGGCTCAGTTCCTCTTCCGCCCTGATCCCGAAAGCTGTTTCGAAACGATCCAGTAGAGAATGGATCAGCAGGGCAAAAAGGGTGTTGCCGGCAAAACCCCATAAAAACTGGATCGAGAACAGGGATGGGCGGGATTGC
>JALHUC010000655.1 GCA_022865845.1 bacterium
GACAAATCCAGTGGACCGTTCCCGGGGTGTAGTCGAAATCATCATACCTGTTGTCGGAGCCCTGATGCCTTTCGCACTCCTGTTCTCAACACCTGCCAGGTTCGTGCTTTCCAATCGCCCGCTGCATCTCAGTATTTTCTGGTTCATGACCCTGGCCACCGTGCTCACCGTGTGGGGAATGTGGACCTTGAGGAGATCTTTTTCCATCACCGTGGAGGCCAGGGAACTGGTGACCGGCGGACCATATCGTTTCATCAGGCATCCCGTCTACACAGGTGAGATCCTGGCTGCCGCAGCTGTGGCGGTGTGGAGATTCTCATGGGTGAACGCAGCGATCCTGAGTTTATTCATAGTTCTGCAGTTGGTCCGGGCCCGCATGGAGGAGGAAAAGTTAGTGAGGAACTTCCCAGTCTATAAGGAGTACGCGAAAAAGGTGTGGTGGGTATGGTAAAGTTCAGTCCAAAGTCCAAAGTCCAAAGTCCAAAGTCCAAAGTCCAAAGTCCAAAGTCCAAAGCCTGAAGCCTGAAGCCTGAAGGTTGGATGGTTTTACTGAATTGATACATTCCTCTGCGTCCCCGAGACACTGTGTCCTGGCGTAAAGCGGTTTGCGAATCAAAAAATCTTTCCAAAATTTGCATTTGCACCCTAAAAACGGCATATTTCCCCAATGAACGACTTCTTCAACTCCATAGCCCTGCTTCTCATCCTTTTAAACCCCTTCCTTGTCATCGTCTACCTCATGGAACTGGTCCAGGACCTGGATCTGAAGGTCTTTTCATCAGTCATGATACGTGGCGGTATCATCGCGACGGCTATCCACGCCACCTTTGCTCTGTTGGGGGACGCTTTGTTCACCGAGTTCCTTCACGCAGAGTTCGCCTCCTTTCAGATCTTCGGGGGTATTGTCTTTCTCATCGTCGGGATCAATTTCATGCTCAAGGGAAACGAGGCTATCGAGGCACTGAGAGGTCCAGCCGAACATATCGCCGGATCCATCGCCATGCCGATCCTGGTGGGACCCGCGACAATCAGCGCCAGTGTTATGATAGGGAAGACCCTTTCATCGCTTATGGCCGTTCTGGGTGTTCTCGTTGCGGTAGGGGGGTGCGTGATAGTGATAATCGCCCTTAAAGTTCTCCATGACCGTATCAAGCCCAGACACGAAACCCTTGTGCAGCGCTACATCGAGATCGCGGGTCGTGTGACGGCTCTCGTAGTGGGGATCTATGCGATTGAGATGATCATGCAGGGAATAACGGTGTGGGTGGGGCGGATCCTGGCGGCGGTGGGGTGATCGATGACCTGGCTCTGGGCTTTGAGAAGGATGAAGGAAGAAGGAAGAAGAGTGAAGGATAGCTAATAATTCCGCCTTCCTCCTTCCCTATTCCTCCTTCTGATGCTGTTGGTCTAATAGAGCCGCCAGCTTTTTCAGATGTCCCTTCTCTTCCTTCGCGATCGTTCGAAACACCTCCTTGGCGTCATCGTTTTCAGACACATCCACCATCTTCAGATATCGGTCGTAGGCGTTGGCCTCGAAACCCATGGATATACTCAGGATCTTTTTCGCCGGTTTGTCCCTGGCCCAGGAAA
>JALHUC010000656.1 GCA_022865845.1 bacterium
AATTAAAAATCAGAAAGGTTTGAAAGCCCATAACACCACCTGCAAGGACAGCACCATAAACAATGTGAGGTCTGAAATCCTTTCTTCCAAGCCCCTGACTTCTGTCTTTCTTATGCTAAACTTCCTCAAAGGGGTACAGATGGCGGCCAAAAGCATAAACGGGGGTGAAAAATGCCTGAACTGAGCGCTAGTGCAGCGGTCGGGGTTGTAAAGGAGTACTTCCGCAAACCGGGGGTAGCCGCGGTTCAGATCCTCCGGGGCCGGGTGAAGGTGGGGGACAACGTGAGGTTCCGCGGTTACACGACCGACTTCACCCAGGAGATCATATCGATACAGGTGAACCACAAGGATATCCCCGAGGCCGGGGAGAGGGATTTCGTGGGGATCCTGGTTACAGATCGGGTGCGTGAGAACGATCGCATGTTCCTGGAGGCAGGCGATATGGAGATTTCCCTCTGAAGACCTTTAGGTTAGGCCTAACGGCTTTTCTGGCAGCGGCGGTCTTTTTTCCGGGCCCGGCATGGTCTGACGACGACGCAGTCTATCAAGAGGCCAGAAAGCACATGGTGCGGTATCAGATAGAGGACAGGAACGTCGGGGATCCGAAAGTCCTGGCCGCCATGAGAACCGTTCCGAGGCACAGGTTCGTACCCGAGCGCTTCCGGGACCAGGCCTACAAAGACCGTCCCCTCCCCATCGGGCTGGGCCAGACGATCTCCCAGCCCTACATCGTGGCGTTCATGACCGAACTGCTCCAACTCGGGCCAGAAGACAGTGTGTTCGAGCTGGGCACCGGTTCCGGTTACCAGGCGGCGGTGGCGTCAATGGTGGCGGGATCGGTCTTCACAATGGAGATCTACAAGGATCTTGCCGATCCGGCCCGGGAACGTCTGGAATCCCTCGGGTATACTAATGTCCACGCCAGTCACGGGGACGGCTACCACGGGTGGAAGGAAAAGGCTCCCTTTGACGCTATCATCGTCACCGCGGCGGCCGATCACATCCCTCCCCCCCTCATTGAGCAGCTCAGGCCCGGCGGACGCCTGATCATCCCCCTCGGCAGCCCGTTCTCTGTCCAGCAGCTGGTGCTCGTCACCAAGGACCTTAAGGGAAAGGTGTCGGAGCGCCCCATCATCGCCGTCCGTTTCGTGCCGCTCCTGGGTCACTGAATCGATGGCACTGTCCCTGTCGATCTTTTTTCTGTCCGCTTCCATCCTCAGCTTCGAGATCATCATTATCAGGCTTCTGGCCATATCCCACTGGCAGCCCTTCGTCACGCTGGCCATCTCCACAGCCCTGCTCGGATACGGCTTGAGCGGCAGCGTCCTGGTCAAAACCAGGGATCTGGTCTTTCCAAGGAGGCATCTCGTTTATCCGGCCCTGGCCCTGGCGACGGCTTTGATCTACAGGCCGGTCATCTACACGTCGGGCCGGCTACATCTTGACCCGGGACTGATCATCAGGGACCCCTTTCAATGGTTGAAGGTGGGGTTCCTCATCGCGGTGCTCACCCTTCCCTTCATCCTGGCATCCGGCGCCCTGGCGCTGCCCCTCCTGGAACGTGAGTCGGTGGGCAGGTATTACGGCTGGAACTTCCTGGGGGCTGCTTTTGGTGTCCTGATCGTCCTGGCCACCCTGGGAACCCTGGATCCGGCGGATCTCCCCAAAGTGCCTACTCTCCTTGCGGGGCTCGCCGTCCTCGCGTCCCTTGCACACTTTCACCGGGGCAGAAAAAGCCTGAGCCTTATCACAGCTGTGGTCGTGTCCCTGGCGCTCCTTTACCCTTCTTCGCCCGCCGTTTACGGTCCCTACAAGGACATCTCCTACGCGTTTCTGCTCCCCTCTGCGCAGGAAAAAGCTCACAGGTCGGGCGTTACAGGGAAGTTCCAGGTTGTGAGCGCACCGGCCCTGCGCTCCGCGGCCGGCCTGTCCACGAAGTACCGGGGAGAACTTCCCGGGCAGGCGACTGTCTATCGGAACGGGGACCGTCTGGGAACCCTCATCCTCACCGACGGCCCCCATGAGAGAGGGGTCGAATACCTGAAATGGCAGACGGCAGCGGCTCCCTTCACCCTCCTCGGGCAGGGGTCCAGGACCGCCATAGTGGGGTTCGACGGCGGTGAGGAGGCGGCCAGAGCCCTTATTCACGGATCATCGTCTCCGGTCGTGATCGAACCCGACAGAGCCATCACCGCCCTGGTCAGGCAAAACCCGGACCTCTTTCGTCCATGGATCTTCGGCCCCGGCTCAG
>JALHUC010000657.1 GCA_022865845.1 bacterium
ATCAGGTACTTTTCCCATTGTTGATACTTTTGAGTTTAGCTGAAAAATCTCGTTCATTGCTGGTGATAGTCACAGTCTGAGCGATGTAGTCCGCTCGCATTTTGTACTTGACCGCTGCCGGCTTATCGTTATTGTCTGAAAGAACGACCACGGATGGGCCTGCCTGTGCGCTGAAGTGGTTCAGCATAAGCAGAAGGGCCATTCCTGAAATTCTGGAGAACCTGATCATAATTCTGAATTCAGGATTCTGGGTTCTCCGGACTAATCAGTATTACCCTCAGATCCATGACGTTGGTTAAAGTCGGTCCCGTTATCAGCAGATCCCCTAATTTTTCGAACAACGGATAGGCATCGTTATTGTTCAGATAGGCCACAGCGTCCATGCCGACCGTTTTGGCTCGTCCCACCGTCGTTCCGTCGGCAACGGCCCCTGCCGCGTCGGTGGGACCATCCGTACCGTCAGTTCCGCCAGACAGAACGACCGTTCCGGGCACACCTTCGATGCCAATGGCTGCAGCCAGGACAAACTCCTGGTTGCGTCCACCCTTGCCCGTGCCCCTTATGGTTACGGTGGTTTCACCACCAGAGAGGAGGCACGTGGGGCGCGTCACAGGCTGGCTGGTGAAGGCGATCTCCCTGGTCATCGCTGCATGGGCCGCGGCGGCCTCCCTGGTCTCTCCAGTGACGGTGGCGGACAGGACGCTGGTTTGATAGCCGAGGGCCCGGGCTGTTTCCTCAGCGGCCTGGATGGCGATGGTGTTGGTGCCGATGAGGAGGTTGATCACTCCCGAAAATATCGCATCTCCGGAGGTTGGTGTTTCTGGGTGCTTGCCTTCCATCCCCTGGGTCAGATGCGTTCTGATGGTATCCGGTGCTCTTTCAAGAAGGTTGTATTTGTCAAGGATGTCCAGGGCATCGGCGAAAGTGGTGGGATCTCCTACTGTGGGTCCGGAGGCGATGACATCCAGAGGGTCGCCCACCACATCAGAAAGGATCAGGGTAAGTACTCTGGCAGGGTTGGCCGCCCTCGCAAGCCCGCCGCCCTTGAGAAGAGACAGATGTTTGCGGACACAGTTGATCTCGCCTATGTCAGCCCCGCTTTCAAGGAGCAGGCTGGTAACCTTCTGTTTATCCGCAAGGGTCACCGGCGGAGCGGGGGAGGGCAGCAGGGCTGACCCTCCCCCGGACAGGAGACAGACTACCAGGTCGTGTTCAGTGGTTTCCTCAAGCAGTTCCAGCAGCTTGGCGGCCGCTTTGACTCCCTCCTCATCCGGCAGGGGGTGGCCAGCCTCAAGGATCGTGACCTTTTCAACAGGCCACAGGTGCCCGTACTTGACAACCACAAGGCCGCGATAAACCCATTCTCCCAGGATCTCTTCAACAGCGCCGGCCATGGGCGCGCCTGCCTTGCCTGCGCCCACAACGAACACACGGCCTCCTGGAGTCAGGGGCATCCGGTGTTGACCCGCAAGGAGGGTATCTCCCTCCAACTTAAGGTGGGAGCGGACAGCTCGGCCCGGTTCCACCGCTGCAACTCCGGCCATGAATATGCGAATGACATCTTCTCTCAGCGATCGTTCCATAGAAAGTTCGATCCCCTCGCTCGATGCCAGGATCTAGGTTCCAGGATCTAGGTTCCAGACACCAGACACCAGACCCTAGACACCTTTATTTAACACCATCACCTTAAACACCTCCCCCATCCCCTCTTCGTGGATCAGATTTTTCACCGTGAGCCAGAGGCCAGTGGCTTCTCTTTCAGGGAGTTTGTCCATGGTTTGTGCCAGCATCTCGAGGATGCCGCCTTTGATGAGGAAGGAGCTTTGGCTTGAGAAGGACAAGAACTTGAATCCGGAATCCTCACCCCAATCCCGGAGAAGGGAGAAGTTCACGTGGGCGGTGATATCTTTTTCGCCAGGGGAATCGTAAGGGTCAGTGTCTACCTGGTGGCGGCGGTAGCAGCGCAGTGACCCGGCCGGTCGCCACGGGACAATAAGGTTCTCCGCAGGCTCCCCATAGTCCAGGATAAGCAGTTGGCCGCGGTCAAGGACCCGGGCGATTCGGAGAAGCCAGGGCTGCCACAGATCGGAGGCTTCTGTACGGCATCCTTCCGGAAGGGTTTCCAGTGCTTCGGTTATTCGCCCCCCGGTTTCCGCGGGCAAAAGAACTTCTTTGAAACCGTCCTTGTCGTGATCTACGAACACTTCTCTGACAATGTCTTCTGACCGCGCAAAGACCCTGAGAGGCAGGGCGTCGAAAAACTCGTTAGCCAGGACCACCCCCTCGAATGGATCCAGACTGTCCAGCTCAGCGGGCTCCACCACCCGGACGGGGTCGTTTGTAAAACGGGCCTCCAGGTCCCTGCGCCTTGGCCCGGCCTCCTCCACCAGGATCATGGACAGGGTGGGCTGATCCTTGCCCCAGTGGTCCAGGATGTCCCTGGCCAACTGACCGTTGCCTGGCCCCAGCTCCAGGACCGCAACCTTATCCAGGCCGGTATCGTTGGCCATCCGTTGGATCCAGGCTGCGAGGGTGCGGCCGAAAAGTCCGTGGACATGGGGGGCTGTGTAGAAATCACCGGCCGGTCCGGTAGTCGGTTCCTGTCTCTGATAATAACCCAGACGTGGATGATACAGGCACAGTTCCATATACCGCGAAAAGGGCATGGGCCCCTTTTCACTGATCTCGGCGGCAATGATCTGCTTGAGATCTATTGTCTGGTCAGTCATGGCATCGAAAGTGGTTCAAGTTGATGAGCAACACGTGGTATAACTCTACATTGTTAGGGTAATGGGAAGCAATGGGATAAAATCCGTAATTGGTCATTGGTTGTTCAGGGTTTTACGGATCACCGATCACCGATGACGATGTATCAGGGAGGGGAGCAAACCATGAGTGAGATCGCTGATATCTACGCAAGGCAGGTGCTCGATTCCAGGGGCAACCCTACTGTGGAAGTTGACGTTTACCTGGAGAGTGGGGCTTTCGGGAGGGCCGCAGTGCCTTCAGGAGCCTCCACCGGCAGGCGGGAGGCCATGGAGATCCGGGATGGCGACAAAAAGCGCTACCTCGGAAAAGGGGTGACCAAGGCTATAGACGCTGTCAACGACAAGATCGCGCCGGCTCTCATTGCCTACGAGGCCTTGTCCCAGTCGGAGGTTGACCAGGTCATGATCGAACTGGACGGCACTGAGAACAAGAGTGACCTGGGTGCCAACGCCATCCTTGGAGTATCCATGGCTGTGGCCAGGGCCGCCGCCGACGAACTTGGAATTCCCCTTTACCGCTATATTGGTGGGCTTCCTGCCAACATCCTCCCTGTTCCCATGATGAATATCATTAACGGAGGGGCACATGCCGACAGCGGCCTGGATATCCAGGAGTTTATGATCTTTCCCTGGGGCTCAGACACCTTCGCTGAATCCTTGAGGATGGGGACTGAGGTCTTCCACCATCTGAAAAAGATCCTGTCAGATATGGGCCAGTCGACCTCAGTGGGAGATGAAGGTGGTTTTGCACCTCGGCTGAACGGAAACCGAGCCGCTTTGGATGCTATCATGAAGGGGATCGAAGCCGCGGGGTATAGACCGGGGGAGGACGTTGCCATCTGCCTGGACCCTGCGGCCTCGGAGTTTTACCGCGACGGGAAATATGTCCTGTCCGCCGAGGGGACGGAACTCTCATCTGGCGAGATGGTTTCCTTTTACGAAGACCTGGTCAACAGCTATCCCATCGTTTCCATTGAAGACGGCATGGCAGAGGACGACTGGGACGGGTGGGTACTTCTCACCGAAAGGCTCGGAGACAGAGTTCAGATCGTCGGCGACGATGTCTTTGTGACCAATATGCATATTCTCTCGGAGGGGATCGCCAAGGGTGTGGCCAACTCCATCCTTATAAAACTGAACCAGATCGGCACCGTCACTGAGACCCTGGAGACGATAAGGCTTGCCCGCCGTGCCGGGTACACATCGGTCATCTCTCATCGCTCCGGTGAGACCTGCGACACCTTTATCGCGGACCTGGCTGTGGCCACCGGCACTGGGCAGATAAAAACAGGAGCTCCCAACCGATCAGAACGTGTTGCCAAGTACAATCAGCTGCTGCGCATCGAAGAAGAGTTGGATGAGGAGGCTTTCTTCCTGGGCCATGGCTGCCTGCGCTATCCGGCGGTTGAGGACTGAAAAAACTGAATAGCGAAGGATGGAGGAGGAATGAGGAATAAAAGCTTGATGCGAATTCTTCTTCCTTCCTCCTTCCCTATTCCACCTTCAGATCTGCCGCTATGATTCCATTACGCGACAACATCCCTTCCAGGACGATCCCCTTTGTGACCTATCTTCTCATCGGGGCCAACGTTCTGATGTTCTTCATAGAGCTGTCTCTCGGTCCGAACCTTCAGCGGTTTGTTTATATCTTCGGCATGGTTCCGCAGAAGATTTTTTACGCTTTCTCCGAAGCGCCGCAGCTGATTCCCTACGCTACCGTGCCGTTCTTTACATCCATCTTCCTCCATGGCGGGTGGCTGCACCTGCTGGGAAACATGCTCTACCTCTACATATTCGGTGACAATGTGGAATCGGCCCTGGGTCATTTTCGCTACCTGATTTTTTATCTTGGTTGTGGGGTGGCCGCTTCCGTTACCCACCTGCTGGCCAACCCGGCGAGCGACGCTCCCACCGTTGGGGCCAGCGGCGCCATCGCGGGTGTGCTTGGGGCCTACTTTCTCCTGTTTCCAAGGGCCAAGGTGGTTACCCTGGTGCCCATCTTCTTTTTCGTTACCTTCATAGAGGTTCCGGCCATTCTTTTCCTCGGCCTGTGGTTCCTCATCCAGTTCATGAGCGGCTCCATGTCCTATGGGAGCGGTGCTGCCGCGGCTGGAGTGGCCTGGTGGGCCCATATCGGCGGGTTTGCTGTGGG
>JALHUC010000658.1 GCA_022865845.1 bacterium
ATTATTATACTGGGATGAAAAAGGGGGATGACCTGGTGACCGAGGACGAACTGGTACCGATCATCTTGAAGGATAATTCCGTTATTAGCTGGGGCTGGGAAGCCCTGGAGGGAATGACGGGCTCGCGACCTGTCCCGCGGTAATAGAATGCAGAATGTAGAACCGAGAACGTAAAAGAACTTCGTGGAAGATCTTTTCTACTTTCTACTTTCTACTTTCCACATTCTACATTCTGCCTCCTGAAAGGAGTGGAGCCATGAAGCACAATATGGGGAAAACAGACCGTGTGGTACGGACCACAATAGCTGCCGGGATAATCTATGCTTTCATCACGGGAGCAATGGGAGGGCCCATCGCGGTCATCCTGGGGCTCATTGCAGTGATGCTGGTTGTAACAGCTGTCACAGGCTACTGCTTGCCCTACAGTTGGCTGGGGATCAAAACCTGCAAGTGTGAAGAACACGATGAGGAGAAACCCGCACCGTCGTGACGATGACTCGCTGAACAGGTGTTTCAGCACAAACTGAAGGGGGCATATCGGGTTACCTGGTACGCCCCTTTCTTTGATAATTTCCTGAAAAGTAATCTATGAACATGAGACGGGATCTTCCAAACTGGACTTCGGAAGAAGTTACACGTCGTATCGACGAGATGAAAAGCTATGTCCTTTCCGTGGGGGAAGCGGCGGTGGATATAGCGGTCTCCCTGTTCCTGCTTGTTATGATAGGGCGTTCCTACGGCCCCGGTGGACTTGGTGTCTACACATTTCTCCTCTCAGCTTTTGTCATCGTAAGTTTCCTTGTGGAGTTCGGCGTTGGCAAGTACGTGGAGAGGGAGCTTGCTGTGAGAGGCGGGAAGGAGGTCGACGGCCTGCTCGCCCGGACAAAGGGAGTGATCCTGATCTCCGGTCTTATGGGTGGCCTGGGGACTCTTGTATTGGGGAAATGGATCGTCGGCGCAAGCGTGGTTGGGAGCGGAGCCTGGCCGGGTTTCTGTGTGCTTGCCATAGCGGTTCCCTTTAACCTTTATTCCGGTTTTCAGGCGTCTGTTCTCCACGGCAGGGGTGACCATGTCACCGCTTCGAGGGCGGGGGTCGCAAAACGTCTTGTTCTGCTTGGTTCAGTATTTCTGCTCGCGGGCATGGAGATTCGCCCGGATCTTCTGGTAACGGCATTTGTTTTCTCGGAGGTCACACATATTCTCCTGGTGAAACGGTCCCTCAAGTTGCCTTCCTTCACAGCAGCACTGAAAAGGCTGGGGGCAGCAGGAGCCACCATCAGGGAAAGCCTGCGTTACTATTTTACACACGAAGGGTTAAGAGTCCTGTTCTTCGTGGATTTTTTCATTCTCGGATTCTTTGTCTCAGCTGTTCAGGAGGGCCCCTACGCCGAGGCCTCGGTTCTGGCTCGATTCTTTCTGATAATTCCACTGGGCGCTGCGCCCCTATACAGAGTAAGGGTATACAGATCTACGGGTATTGATCATAAGAGGCTCTTTGCAGATTCACGGAGGACCGCAGCCCGGTTCTTTTCATTCCACGCTGTCATAGCGCTGGCCTTTCTGCTGTACTTCCCCTACCTGCTGAGGGTCGTTTTCAAGGTCCAGGGGGATTTACCCATATTTTTCAGGATCTTCTCATTACTTCTTCCCGGCCTTCTCCTGTTCTCCTCAACGATCGTACTGGAACCTCTGTTTAATATAGGCGGCCGGGAACAGGGACTGAACCGCATCGCCCTGCGCATTTTTCTCATCAACGCGCTCCTGAACCTTTATCTGATCCCTTACGCCGGAGTGTTCGGCGCGGCCATAGCGACGACTGGCTCTCTTATAATTTACTTTGTGCTGTTTGCCCACGGGATCGGTGGTAAGGGAGAAATCCCCATTAAAGCCTATTTATTAAGCGGCACTCTGGTATATGTCGCCTACCATATCCTGGATTCGGCACGCATGCCGGTCCTCCTCGTAATTCCGCTCATTGCCGTTGTACTTCCGCTGTTGTTTGGGGTAGTAGGCCTGTACGGCCAGGACGCAGTACGCAGGACGCAGAACGCAGTGGAAGATCTTTAGCATTCAGCTGGAAGCTATTTGCTAGGCACTAGATACTAGATACCAGACACTAGACACTGCTTCTACTTGCCTTTCGCCATCAGCAGCCGATTGGCCCATTTCCTTGCCAAACCAACCGGTTTGGTCTTCGGTTCGACCCCCGTGATCAGTTCCAGGATGTGGTAGGTGGGAGTTCCCTTTTTCAGGAAGGCGTTCTTACACCCCATACACGCCGTGACAATGGAAGCTCCGTAAGCCGCCATGGTCACCCTTTCCGTGAATTTCAGGGCGAGTTCCGGATCCTGATTGTTCAGGCTCCCTCCCAGACCACAGCAGGCGGGAATCAGCTGTTCGTCTAACTCATCGGCAAGGGCCCTTGCCAGCACGTTCCTTGTTTTATCCCCAACCCCTTTCACGTGGTAATGGGGGCATGGGTGGTGAAAGTACAGGTCTTCGTCCGGAACTGTTTTAAGGATATCTTCAGGAAGGACCTCCATGATGTGTGTGACATTCACTGCCTCCATGTGCCGCCCGAAGACCTTTCTGCAGTTCACACATCCTACAATGAGGCTCTTGATCCCGGCCTCTGATATCCGTTCACGGATGCGATCGCACGCCTCCTGGACAGGCCCTAGATCCCCCATCTGGTAGAGGGGATCAAAGCAGCAGTCCAGTACCAGGCCCACCTCTTCATTCAGGAGTGATGCCAGCAGAGCACGGGTCGCCTCCACTGTCTCGGGACTGGTGCCCGCAAGGGAACAACCGGGCCAGAAAGCTACTCGATGGGTGTCGTAACGCAGGAAGGGGGCGGCATGACCTCTATGGGCAAAACTTTTCGCTCCTTTCAGAGCCCTGGCAGCCTTTTCAGGCACTCGCCCCTCGGAGATGAGGCGCTGTTTGGTTTCAAAGAGAGCAGCGGAAGGGGAAAGCTCCAGGGGACAGCGCTTGTCGCAGCCCGTACAGTTGGTGCAGAGGAAAGCCAGTTGAGGTTTGTTGGCGATGATCTCCTCGGGGGAACCGTACTTTTCCAGAAAGGGACACACGGTTCCGCACTGGGTGCAGGAGGAGCATTCTTCAAGAAATTGGGTGGTCGTGGACATAAGTAAAGACTATAGCAACCGTAGTGTGTTCGGGGAAGTGGGAACGTGTTATCTACAGGAGAGGGTGAGTAGGAGAGAGTGTCAGTGGGCGATTTACTCCTGTTAGACCTGGACCTGGACCTAGTAATAACAGCATGCGCCTTCCACTAAGACCAGGACTAGGACTACGACCAGGACTAAGGCTCTACCGTCTATTGCCGCTGACAAACATCCCCTTCCACGGCCACCCCATAGACCCGCCCTGGAGAATAAAGAGCCTCTTGTTGGGGACCCCCTTGGAAACGAGATGGGTGCGCGCGTTAGGAGCACCGGTTATGCCTCCGAAGCAGACGAGAACCACCGGTTTTTTGGATTTTATTATGGCCGGGATAATCGCCTCCACCTGCCTCTTTTGGGCGGCCGTGACCACCGGGTAGGCGTGAGTCGTGATGGAACCAGGGAAGTGCATTCTCAAATAACCATCGTAGGTCTGGACATCCACCACAAGAGCCTTGTCCTCTGCCAACCACTGGCGAAAGGTCTCGGGGCTGATGAACTGCGCTCCAGTTACATCACCGGGTGCATGGTAGGAGTTCCATGCGAGAAATCCCACAAAAGCGGCGATGATGAAAACTGGCGCGCCGATTAACAGAAATTTGTTTTTCATATTTATCATCTCCTGAGGCAAACAGTTAACAGTGTTGTGTAATATAATAAAGTTCTGGAATGAGTCAACCCGCCTTCGTATATTTTGTAACATTTAATGAAAACTAATTATGGCTCATCCGGGAAATGAATACCTGCAAAATAGGCTTGCTTTCACAAAATCGAAACTGCCAAATTCTAAAAACTTAATTAACCACAGGGTGCACAGGGTTTCACAGGGTTAAATTAGGGTAATATCCTTAAGGGCCTCAATTCTTTTTCACCACCCGTTCGTCACAATAGGGATGTGACTCACTTGAGAACGCTGAGAAAATTAACAGGAGTGAGGCTATTCCCTTCAGCAAAGCTGTTGGGTCATCCAGATCTGGATGAAAGTGAACTTAAATCCTGATCTGTAGGACTCAACTTGCTGATTTCGAAGAAATCCTTCTCCGGCCAGGAGAAGTCAGGTGAAGGGAAATGGTCATACCCTGTGAAACCCTGTGATGCAGCCTGCAATTGGCTGCGCCGTGGTAAATTAGCTTTACACCGCCTTTAAAGTAACTGCGCTTTTCCTCAGATTTCAGATTTCCTC
>JALHUC010000659.1 GCA_022865845.1 bacterium
CCGCCGACAGGCTTCCCGCCCTCTACAATATCGTGCCCAGGACTCCCTTTGAGGCGGGCGATGACCGGATGGCCACCCACCGGGATCCAGACACGGTCAAGATCAGGTGATATCAGCCGGATAGCCGATTCCTCCGAGGAGGTGTAGACAATATCGCCGCTTAGCCCGGCCACCATTGGCCTGAGCCGGATCCGGTCGGTATGGGCCACCATCTCCCCGTGGTGAGCGACGATGATGGCAAAGGGACCGTTGAGGAGGAGAGGCCCGTAGACCCTTCGGAGCGCCTCAAAATATTCCTTTTCTTCCTTCGGCATCCTGTCGATCTGTTCCCATACCGGTGGTGAAAAGATATCCATCACCGTTTCAATGGGAAGTTCGTGCTTCCTTGCCAGAAGATCAACGGCGTAAGCCACGACCTCTGTATCTGTGTGCATGGTACAGATATAGTCGTACATCTCCAGGAAGCGCCGGTTTGCCCCGTAGGAGGATATTTCTCCGTTATGGACTACGGTCCAGTCCAGGAGACTGAAAGGGTGCGCTCCGCCCCACCATCCCTGGGTGTTGGTGGGGAAACGCCCGTGGGCCGTCCAGATATAACCGTGGTAGTCCTCGAGTCCGAAAAACGCTGCGATCTCCTCAGGGAAACCGACACCTTTGAACACGCCCATGTCCTTGCCGGAAGAAAAAACGTAGGCATCCTCTATGGAGGTGTTGATCTTGAAAACTCTTCTTGCAACAAGGTCATCGTCGCTGATGATCTCGTGGACCACCTCCCGTTTCGGTTGAACGAAGTAGCGAAAAACATCCGGTGGCTTCTTTATAGCCGGCATGGGGAAGGTAGGTATCTCCTCGGAGTGCCTGATGTCGAAAAACCTCTTCAGATAAGCCTCCGTCACATCACGGCTGGCCCTTGTGTGGTACATGATATGAAGGGCGTAATCTTCCGTTCGTTCGGGATAGCACCCGTATATGGCAAAACCGGCCCCCAGACCGTTGCCCCTCTCGTGCATGTTGCTGATGGCCGTAATAACCTTTTTGCCTGAGTGAAGTTTGCCGGAAGTGTCCATCATCCCGAAGATGGAGCATTGGGAGATGACCTTTTCTTCGTTGTAGGGGTTGCTGGCTTTGGAAAGGTCTTTCATAATTAATCCTTTTGCAGTTTCAAATTTCAAATTTCAAATGTCTTATGCTCCCATTTGGAATCTGAAATCTGGAATTTGGAATTGTCTTTACTCAATTTCCATTATGGGCTGTTTGATCTTCTCTTTAACTTCAAACGGCAGATGGACTACCGCGAAATCATCGGTGAGAAGCTCCTTTTTAAAGGATGTTGTCTTGACCTTTTCCCTCATGAGACCCAGATAAATGCCTGCTCTGTCGACCTCCCCTGCCATGATGAGCCCCTGGATCACGTCATCCTTAAGGATAACCTTGGAGTAACGATCCTTTTCACTCCGCGTGATCTCCTCAAAACCCTTTTTGTCAGGCTTGAGCATAAACCCGGCTGAAACCATGGGAAATCCGAAAAAATCTACCGAGTTCATGTTCGTGGCCCACTTATGCTGATGACTCGATCCCGCCATGTTCATTCCAGCGATCCGCCCACCGATATAGGCGTTGGGCCAGAGGGGGAGCAGTCTCATACCGCCCGTGACGAAGTCGTGGGCATGGGCACAGTCACCGCAGGCGTATATCCCCTTAATATTAGTCTCCATATTTAAATCTACAGCAACTCCGCCGCCGACTTTCATATTCGCCAGGGCTACTCCGGTCCCCTCCAGGAACTCGGTCCTGGGCCTGACCCCTATGGCTACAACAAATAGTTCACAGGGAAGTACCGTACCGTCCTTGAGAATCACCTCGCTCACACGACCCTTGCTGTCGCCCTTCACCTCGGTTACCGTGTTGCCCAGAAGGACCTGTACACCGCTGTGTCTGAAAGCCTCCACCGCCATATCGGAGGAAACTGCATCGGTAACCAGCGCCAGTATGCGTTCCGCAAGTTCCACCATGGTCACATTGTCAACCTGATGTGACAGAGCCTGGGCCGTTTTAGTCCCTATAAGTCCAGCGCCGAGCACCACTGCATTCTGGACACGACCTAGCTTTTTTCTTACCTCGAGGCTCTGATCCAGGTTTATCATGGCGGTCACGCCATCCAGATCGAGACCCTCCATGGGCGGAATAAAAGGCTTCCCACCAGTAGCGACCAGCATCTTTTCGAACCTGATGGTATTTCCCTTGCCTCCGTTTTCAGAAATCAGAGTTACTGATCGCCCCTCGGTGTCAAGATCCTGGGCTCGATAACCGAGGTACGGCTGAACATCGTGGCCCCTGTAAAAGGTCCGTGGTCTGAAATCCATCCCCCTTCTGTCCACATCCCCCTCGATAAGGTGGGTGATCAGAGGTCGGGAATATGTGTGATATTTCTCATCTGAAACAACAGCAATACTGCCCTTTTTATCAACGCGCCGGATACCTTCCACACACCCGATGCCGCCCGCTGAGTTACCGATAATGAGATATTTATATTTTTTGGTCGCCATTATGAATTTTTCCTTTGATTTGCCTGACTACTGGATACTGGGTACTGGGTACCGGGTACTGATTGTTAAAATTCCTCTTCCACTATATACAACGCATCATTAGGGCACATTTCGATGCAGGCAGGGGTTTCCCGGCCCGGGCATAGATCGCATTTGGCCGCTTTCCTGGGCCCTCTGGTGTCGGCCCTGATTGCACCCTTGGTGCACGACAAAACACATGTCCAGCACCCGATACACTTGTCACGGTCTTGAATAACCTCCCCCGTTTGTTCGTCCTGATAAATAGCTCCTGCAATGCACGCATAGGCGCAATAGGGCTCCGGACAGTGGCGGCACTGCAGCGCGAAGGAAACAGGCCCGTCCTCTTCAACGGTAATCCTGGAAGGCGGCGGTACTTCATCCTTGAAGGTCTTGATAATATTTCTGGATCTGGAGTGTTCCACCTGACAGTAGACCTCGCAAAGGTGGCACCCAATACAGACCTCTTCAATTGCATAGATTCTTTTCACTTCGTTCTCCGAATTGCCTGTTTAATGAGCAGTTCTTTTTCGGACACAGGGTGTCCGCTCCACCAGACCGGTTCTAAGGATCCTCATTCAATCTTTTACAGTATAGCCCTTGATCCCACGTTGCCGCTCCATTTTGCACTTTCTATGCTGAATAATGAATACAATACTGCAAGTAATACGCCAATAGGATTTTTCCTGAAGATGCCTGATAAATCGAAGAATAATGATTACAGCTGACCCTAGCGAAGGAGTTAGTGTGTAACATATGGACACACATATTTCAACATTTGACACATAAACACAGGGCTGGTTTACGGGTCATGGCCTGCTTTCACCCTCCCCTCAATCCACTCCTCTCAAGGGAGGGGAAGAGTATTGACAGTCTTCTGTTTATGACAGAAGATGCCGATTCAAACCCAAAGATAGGTAACTACAGGTTAATCAAAAGGTTAATCAAACCTAATCAACAACACGAACCCGGTGATCCCATTGATCGTCACTCTTCATCAGATCAACACAACCGTCGGAGACTTCGACGGTAATCTCAAAAAAATACTTCGTGGCGCCCGTCAGGCGGAGGGAAAAGGCTCTTCCCTGGCTGTTTTTCCCGAGCTTTCTCTTACAGGTTATCCTCCTCTGGATCTTCTCGAAAACCGGACATTTATTTTTGAAGCCGGCCAGGTGTTGGACCGGCTCCTACTTGAATCAAAAGGACTTGACCTCACAATCCTTGTGGGAAGCATCATGCCCAGGGATGAGAGCAGCGTCGGTAAGTCTCTTAATAACGCGGCCATCCTCATCCGACGGGGGGATATCCTTGCGACTCATTTCAAGGTTCTCCTTCCCACTTACGATGTTTTTGACGAAAGTCGCTACTTCGAGCCAGGCGCAGCCGTCACAGTAGCCCAGGTAGACGATAGGCCCATCGCCATTTCGGTGTGTGAGGATGTCTGGAACGACAAAATCTACTGGACCAGACCCCAGTATCATTTCGACCCCGTGGAAGATGTGCTTGCGTCAAACCCCAATACTCCCCTGATCAACATCGCGGCCTCACCTTATAGTCACGGCAAGGGACCCATGAGATACGAGATGCTGGCCAACACAGCCAGGCGTTTCGAGACTCCGGTACTCTACGTCAACCAGGTCGGCGGCAACGATTCGCTGGTATTTGACGGGCGAAGCCTTGCATTGGACCCCGCAGGCACCATCATCGCCCTCGCTGATGATTTTCGTGAACAACTTCTGGTGATCGACCTTGACGATATCTCACCCGCCATCTCCCACCCCGCTTCAAAACGTTCAGTCTCTAGATCCAACCCTATCAAGGATACGATGGGAACAATGTTTAAGGCTCTTTCAATGGGACTTGCAGATTACGCTGGCAAATGTGGATTCAGGACTTGTGTGCTGGGACTTTCTGGTGGGATCGATTCGGCGGTAACAGCCGTTATCGCATGTGAAGCCTTAGGTCCAGCAAATGTTCATGGTATCCTCATGCCGTCACCTTATACCTCCACCCAGAGTGTAAACGACGCTGAGCTTCTGGCTGCCAATCTCGGGATGAAAACCACCACCATCCCCATTACGGGAATCTATGAGCAGTATTTGAAAGACCTGACTGAAGGCCTTGATGGTCTGCCCGGCGACAAAACCGAAGAGAACATTCAGGCGAGGATAAGGGGCAACATCCTCATGGCCCTTTCTAACAGGTTCGGCCATCTCGTTCTTTCCACCGGCAATAAATCGGAGTTGGCCACAGGATACTGCACCCTTTACGGGGACATGTCCGGTGGGCTTGCCGTTATCAGCGATGTCTATAAAGGTGAAGTTTACGATCTGGCTCGCCACATCAACCGGGAGGTTGAGGTCATCCCCGAGAGCATTATTACAAAGGCTCCCTCCGCTGAACTCAGACATGACCAGAAAGATTCTGATACCCTTCCCTCTTACGATCTTCTTGACACAGTACTGAAAGCTTATCTTGAGGAGAAAAAAACGCTCCCCGAGATCATCGAAATGGGATACTCTTCCGAACTTGTTAAATACATACTCAATATGGTAGAGAGCAATGAATATAAAAGGCAACAGGCAGCACCGGGTATCAAGGTCAGCTGGAAGGCCTTCGGACTTGGTCGACGATATCCTATCGCCAAAGCCGCCTTGTTCTAGAACCCGTCTTATCCCGCACTGCAGCATTCAGCTACCCGCGGTGATAACTAGCACCTGAAAGGATGGTTTATGCGTACAGCCAGGATTACAACAGCACTAACAGTAATGCTCCTGATCCTTTTTACCTATGCCTGCAGCCAGGGGCAGCAG
>JALHUC010000660.1 GCA_022865845.1 bacterium
TGAGGGACCATGGCGACGGGAAGAGCGCAGAACAGTACATCCGGGAATTGATGGGTATCCCTGAGAACTACCTGGTGGAATGCATCATAGGAATAGGGTACCCGGGGGAGGAAAAAGAGCCGCACACACACGACTCACTGGATTGGGGGAAGGTGCATTTCAATAAATTCCAAGTAACGTAAGTGCACATGTGCACCAGTGCACGAGTGCACCCGCTCACCCGGCGGGATCCCCGTGCAGAAGACATATGCACTTACTGCACTTTTGCACTCATGCACTGCTTTTAATAACCTCTTTGGCCCTGATCCCCTGTTTCTCCATCATGCGGTAGAAAGTCCGGCGCGGGATACCGGCCATGGCACACGCCTTGGTAACGTTGCCGCCGGCTGTCTGCAGGTAGTGGAGGAGAAGCTTCTTTTCAACCTCTCCCACCGACTGGTCCCGCATGGCACGGTAGTCGATCCCACTTCCGATCTCTAGCGTGGAACCCGGAATGGATGGGACTTCAAGCTCCTTGGGGAGGTGTTCGGGTTCTATAAGGACCAGGGACCCTGCTGGCGGTGCCAGCACCACGGCTCTCTCGATTACGTTTTCAAGCTCCCGTATGTTGCCCGGCCAGTGGTAATCCAGAATGATCTCCATGGCCCGTTGGGAAACACCATGAACCTGCTTGTTGACCCGGGCGCATGATTTCAGAAGCAGGTGCTCCACCAGCAGCGGGATGTCGTCCCTCCGTTCTCTGAGGGGAGGCAGGCGGATGGTGATCGTGTTGAGCCGGTAAAAAAGATCTTCCCGGAACTCACGGTCTTCGATGGCCTTTTCCAGGTTTCTGTTGGTGGCAGCGATAAGGCGGACATCCACCACCCTGGTCCGGTTCTCTCCCACACGCCGAATCTCCCCGGAGTCGACGGCTCTAAGGAGCTTGGCCTGAAGTTCCAGGGAAATATCACCGATCTCATCAAGGAACAGGGTTCCACCGTCGGCCTCCTCAAAAAGCCCCTTCTTGTCGGTAATGGCCCCGGTAAAGGCTCCCTTGACGTGGCCAAAAAGTTCACTGTCAAGGACTCCGGCTGCTATAGCGGTGCAGTTAATGGCGATGAGAGGGCGGTCTGCCCTGTCACCGGCCCTTTGAATGGCCCTGGCCACCAGTTCCTTGCCGGTACCGCTCTCCCCACGGATCAGTACCGTGGTGGGCGTTGGGGCCACCCGGCTGATAATTTCCTGGATCTGCCTGACCTGTTTTGAAACGCCTACCATTTCTGATGATGACGTGACGTTATGGAGTTGCTTCTGGATGATCTCGTACTTCTGGACCAGTTCCTCATTGTGGCTGGACAACTCACGGATGAGATAGGGGAAACACATCTCCAGTTTGGCCAGTCCGTGGACGACGGCCCTGGCTTTCTCCCTGCAGGTCGAAAACCCGCAGGCCCCGCAGTTCAGCTCTTCCTTGGGGGTGTTCATGCCCAGGGTGTCCAACACCTGCTGGATGGCCTCGGGTGCCGGTTCCACCAATTCTGATGAACGGTCCACATAGGGTCTTATCAGGTCGATATGCTCCCCCTCAGCCAGGGGTATGGGAACCTCCGCGGCCTCTTCGATGACCCTGGCGAGGAGATCCTGGCGCTGGAACAGGGTAAGTTCCGTGCCAACACCGTGGGAAGCGTCCTCAATGGTGCAGTACTTAACCACCGCCAGGCCGTGCCTGAACGATCCGTTGTTTACCTCGTTTAAAAAGGCCAGTGACCGTCCTTCTCCGGAGACAGCCAGGATACGAGAACGTTTGGATTCACCGCCCGGGACTAGCCTGGCGAGGAAATCCCTGGTGAGCCAATACTGACCGCCGGCCAGAAGGGGAGAACGGTAGTCGAAGGAACCCTCTGTTTTAAACTTGTACCCCTTTTCCGAGAGCCAGCCCTTCAGTTCGCTGAAGGTAACGACAGCATCAATATCAGCTTCGAATCCAGGTCTGGGCATTTTGGCTTTGGATGCGAGGCACGATGAAGCCAGTACGATCCTGATGGGGCTTTCAGAGCGGCTTTTAAGATAGCGCGCTGTGCCCACGGCAGGGATGACCACCGGGATCATATATGGGATCAGGTTGGGTGTGTGTTTTTCTACATAGGAAGTAGATATGAGACATAGCGACCCGATAAATGGGTTGTTTTTCTTTTCAAGGATAGTTTCATAGGCCTTAAGCACATACTCGACGGCCAGGAGAGAAGACTGGACCTGGGCGAAACCCTCTTTCTCAAGTATGGCCTGAAAATCATCGGGAGAGATGTCGGGGAAGGTGATGGGCCAGTTGGTATCGAGAAGGATAATGGTAGGCTTCTGGCCGCTCAGGATGGTTTCCATTCGGTTCAAGGTGTCGGTCACCTTGATCGCCCCCTGGCTGCAGGCATCAACACAGTGACCGCAGTTGATGCAGCGGGTGTGGGAGATGGCAGTGCCATCTTCCTGCACCCTGATGGCGTTAACCGGGCAGACCCGTACACAGGCATAACATTTCTTGCAGCGGGATTTGTCGGTAGTAATGATCTTCATGTGGCCACCCTTACGTAAATCAAGTCAAATGCATTCACTTTCCGGGTCCGAAGACCCGGCTGAACAGTTATTACTTAATACATAAATGGGTTTGTGTCAAATATGGCGCAATGAAGGAAATTGTGTGCCACACAAAGAAAAAGGGAAGGCTAATGCCTTCCCTCTTTGCCTAGGGGGGGTCCTAGGATTTACCAGGTCTTGGACCATGATAACTCAATAATCGGGAGAAAAACTCCTAATTGTTCTATGCGTTGCGGTACCTGCTCCTGGTCTGCGTGTTGAACTCCGCCTCGCCAGCAAGGCGAATGGCTTCGGTTATGGTCTTCTTCAGGGTGGACTCCGTGGCGGGTTTACTGACGATGACCTTCATCTTGGCCATTCTTCCAAAAACTTCTACATTCATCATTTTCGCGGCTTTTGCCATTTTATGCCTCCTTGACTTTTTCGGGTGCCGTATTTGGCCAATACCCGTTATTAAATTTATCGTTCCAGGTTGTTATCGACTGACTGCCCTGTCTAGAGCAAGCGCCATGCCAGAAAATGTTAAGTAAGGTTATTCAATGGAAGGGCAGCGTACATTTGGCACAAATTCTTATATACGAAGGAAAAGCTTTTAAAAACAGTGAGATACAACTGAATTACCCAAGAATTACCTTGTTAAAGAATAAGTAGATCGTATACAATACACGGTATTATTGTTTAATAACAGTAACTTGGCACATGTGTGACAAATTAGGCACACAATAAAAAGTTAATGTTTTCAGTATCATAGGATACAATGTGCGGCTATGTGCGAAAAATGGCACACTAATGGGCTTAGGGTTTTTAACCGTGGCACAGATTTGGCGATGGTAGAGGAAAATTTTTTATTTTTTTCCAAATTGGCGTGCATTTTTTTAAGAGGGACCTCAAACTCCAAACTCTGACCTTAAATCTGAACCGGAACATAAACGAAATGATCATGGAAGAGGGAATTAGGACCTAGTCCTGGAACTGGACCTGGTAGAAAAAACAAGTTAAACATCCTTAGGACAAAGGCCAAAGATAGGAATAGGACTAGGTCTGGAAATTCTATTCGACCAGATTACCGTCGAATAGAAAACTCGCACCTTGCGAACTAACATTTAGACTGCTAGATAATGAAAATTCCGAATTTTATTGTTGACCTAAAACACTATTTTATGATGATGTTCAATAGTGACTCATGTTGCCGAGAAACGTCAGGACCCAAAATGGATGGGCCGCGGCTTGACGTGTCAGCACTTCGGTTGTCAAGTTTAAAATAGTGTTTTTTGTGGTAAACTGTCCCGATAAGGCTGGGGGGGTGTCTCTTCCAGTGCTTTAATGAGCTTTATGGACTCGAAAAAGTGCATCAATTAATCTCGTTATTGGCGGGACTGGGGTGGGGGTTAAACAGGCGGATTCACTACCCTTCGCAGAGAGGGGGAAGCTATCTCCTTCCTCCTAAAATTGCTCGAAGAGAATTTTTTACGAGGTTGTCAATTTCGATTTACGAAACTGGCGCCATTAGCAAAGGAGAGGATCATGATGAAGAGAACTTTTTGTTTGTTGGTTACAGTTCTTGCCGTGGCCTGCCTTGTGGCTGTTCCAGCTGCCTTTGCGGCTGACAAGATAGTCATTGGCCACGCCGCCGCGCTGTCCGGTACACATGCCAAGTCCGGCGAACAGGCTAACGCCGGTATTAAAGCGGCCGTGGAGTGGGTTAATACAACCTATGGTGGTGTGAAGGTCGGTGGAAAAAAGATACCCCTGGAATACAAGTATTACGATATGGAGTCCAAGAAGGAGACCATTGCACCTCTGCTGCAGAGATTGGTGACAACCGACAAGGTAGAGTTTTTGGTCGCTCCCTACTCTTCAGGATTAACCATGGCCGGTGCCATAGTGGCAGAGAGACTCGGCATAATCTATCTTGACCATGGTGGTGCCAGCGACAACATTTTCGAGCAGGGTTACGAGTACATCGTTCAGACAATCGGTCCCGGCTCCAGCTACCACGCCGGCACCCTGGAAATGGTCAGGAA
>JALHUC010000661.1 GCA_022865845.1 bacterium
ATGAACCAAGAGAAAAAATATGCCGCATAGAGCGATTATCACATGAAGATCAAACCGCGCACCGTTTATAAAAGAGAAGGCGAGGTCAGTAGCCCTGAACCGTAAAAAGGTCCCCCAGTTAACAATCATGAAAGCCAACCTGACCATAGCCATGACCAACAGCAGGATGGTAATTGACGCAACTGAAACCCTGGTCTGCACCGGAACGATTTTCTTTGCTGCATCCAGGAATTTATTCAAGCCGTTTGTCCATTTTCAGGAGTCCTTCTGCCAGGGCCAACCTCCAGGTCAGGATAAGCGCATTACGGGTCACTACAGCCATCCAACCCATAGTAGTTCTCATCGGACAAAATAACCTTCACATTTTTTCTGTAAAGGTATTTAAGAACCTCCTCCTCGTTGTTTAACGTAAAAATGTGAACGGGCAGATGGCTGAAAGTCTCATCCACGAGGGGTGTATAGTTCCTGTGGTCTATAGAAACAGCCGAAAACCTGCCGTAAAGGAACATGACCTTAAAGGAAAAAACCCTCAAGCTTGTCCCAAAACCATCCTTTTCACGGTTTACGCTGATCCAATAACTTGTGTGGATACCCGCTTTAGAGAAGATTGAGAGGTTTAGAGCGCTCTTGGATTCAACGATAACCTTCTCTTCAAGATCGTAGGTCTTGAGCATATCCAACAGACTCCTGGAGGACCTTCTCGCCTCCTTTCTCCTCAGACGCTTGAGGTTTTTGAAATCCAACCAGAAATATCCTCTTTTCCCGGATTCCCTGAACACATCCTCCAGCAGCAGGAGTTTCCCATCCTTCAGTTTGTAAGGATAATTGTGGGAAACGATGAACCGGCCGCTTTCAACATCGAAATGGACATCCAGCTCGACCCCTTTCGCACCAAGATCGAAAGCCTGTCTGATCCCTGGCAGAGAATTTTTCCCATGGTCCTTGAAATATCCCGCATGACCCCACACCTTGCTGCAACCGTCATAGAAAGGGGTCACTTTTAGCCTGGTAAAAGAGCGATTGACATACAATACCAGCGATAAAACCATCAGAACTACAGCAACTACCGTTGCAAAATACTTTTTCATGATCCTCGCCGGCCTTTTCTGGTAATAACAGATTAAGGTTCATAATTTAAAAAGGAACCCTATGTAAACCATGTGTCGAGGCTGCCTGTCAATTTCCCGGCAACCTTGCCAACAACCGTGGTATACACAACGAGTAAGGTTATCCCTATCCGATCAAAACTGGCAATCAAAAAGAATTATTCTTGCCAGCAATCGCCAGGAGGGCTGACCTGAATAGACTCTCAACTCATAAGGTAAAAATGAATCGTTCAAATATCCATCCGCCACCGAAAAAAATACTCATCATCAGGCTGAGTGCCATTGGCGACGTGGTCATGGCCTCTCCCCTGATCGGGGCGTTCAAAAGAACCTGGCCCACGGCCAGGATATATTGGATGGTAGAGGATACCTCAAAGCCGATACTCCAAGCCAACCCCGATCTGGAAGAGCTCATCATCTGGCCAAGAAACGCCTGGAAACAGTCGCTCAGGGACAAACGGTATTTGACTCTCAAGCGGGAAATCATCCGGTTTGTGAAAGATCTCAGGAAAAAGGGCTTCTCCATGGCCGTGGATGCCCAGGGTCTCTTTAAAAGCGGGCTTTGGGCCTATCTTTCCGGAGCGCCGGAGAGGATCGGCATCGGTTCCAGGGAAGGCAGCCGACATCTCATGACCAGGGTCGTGGAACGGACCAGCGCCTCTGACAGGATCAGTTCCCAGTACCTTCTCCTGGCTGAGGCTATGGGACTGGACACCCGCAATTTCGATATGGACATGGTGCTGGCACCTGAAGCTGAGATATACGGTACGCGATTCGCTTCCTCCCTTCCCTCTGCCTACATTGCTCTTGCCCCTTTCACCACGAGACCTCAGAAACACTGGTTCCAGGAACGATGGACAGAGGTCATCAACAGGATCACAACACAACTGGAGCTGTCGGTTGTCCTTCTCGGCGGGCCCGGTGACCAGCAGCATTCCAGGGAGATCTTCCAGGCAGAGGGACCAAACACTGTTAACCTTACCGGTAAGACGAACCTCCAGGAAGCGGCTGCGGTCATTAAGAATGCTTCTCTCCTCATCGGTGTGGACACTGGCCTGACCCACATGGGATACGCTCTGGGCACCCCCACCATCGCCCTCTTCGGAGCCACGCGCCCCTATCTGAATACCGGCGGAGCGCCGGGAACGGTCCTTTACCATCCCCATGACTGTTCACCGTGCAGACGCAGCCCAACCTGTGACGGGGACTTTACCTGTATGAAGGCGATCTCCGTCGATGAGGTGATTGAAACAGCCCAGTCTCTTCTGGGGTCACAATGAACCGCCCTGTTCGTATTCTTCATGTGGAAACGGGCATGCACCTCTACGGGGGCGCTCTTCAGGTCCATTACCTTTTGAGGGGCCTTGCTGACCGGGAAGGTGTCGAGAGCGTGCTGGTCTGTCCCAGCGGCAGCGCTATAGCCGAAGCGGCCAGGGAAAACGTTAAGACGCTTCAC
>JALHUC010000662.1 GCA_022865845.1 bacterium
TCGAGACCTGCCTGGTCGCTGGAAGGGGCGGGCTGCGCGGCAGCCTGGGTAGCGGGCGCCGGGGCAACGGGTGCCGGGGATGCGGGCGCCAGGGCAACGACCACCGGGGCAGCTGATCTTTTTCCCATCTGGAAAAGGGCGACACCCATTCCCACTGCGAGAGCCAGGGAAAGAACGGCCAGGATCGGTCCTTTCACACTGCGGTGTTCATTTTCGTCCTCGTCCCACTCCTCATCCTCGTCATCGCCGTCTCTGCCTTGTAAGATCTCGTCATCATCCCCATCGTCCTCGTCCTCATCATCCTCGTCGTCCTCATCTTCATCCTCGTCCCTATCCTCGCCCGGGTCCTCATCATCCTCCGGGTCCTCTCCCGGCTCGCGATCCAGGGTCTCTCCGGAACCGGTGTCCTCAAGTTCTCCGTCCTCCTCCCGGGATTCTTCCTCTTCCTCTGTCAGGTCCTCGATGAGACCCATGATCCTGGCAACCTTGCGCGAATAGTGTTCCCTCAGTTCCAGATAATCTTCATCATTGATCTTGCTGGAGGCGAGCTCGAACTCGATGTCCTTCAGGGCTTTCAGGTTGATCCTCTTCGTAAGTTCCAGCTCTCGCATCCTTTCGTCATCGGGATCCTCGGCGTCGACCCACCCCACCCTGCGGCCCAGGAGAGGAGTGACAACGAAATAAAGTGCCCCAGCGAATATGACTCCGAAAATGATCTTCACCATATCAATCCTCCAGATTCTCCAGTTCCTCGCGGATCCGCTCTTCCATCTCCTCGCTAAGGTCGTCACCAGACTCGGACTCCTCATCTTCCTCGTCTCTCCTGGAAAACCTCCACCGCCTCGCCAATGTGACGGCGACTATCGCTCCGAAAAAGAACCCTGTCATGGGGACACCGTAAGCGACCAGATTAAAACCTTTCCTGGGGGGGGACGAGAGGATGACTTCCCCGAACTGGGACACAAAGTTTGCCACGATCTGCGTTTTAGATTGGCCCTGGTTGTTCATCTGGCTGATTAAACCCCGCATTTCATCGGAGCGTTCACATGTACAGTTGACGAGCATATCCCCGCACCCGCAATCGCACATGAATTCCGTCTCAATCTCGCTTAAGGTGGCAGAGTGTCCCAGTACGGGAACCATCAGGACCAGAAAAACGAGGATGACAAGCGATTTGAACCTCCTGTCAAACATGGGGGATGATCTCCCTTCTCGTGAATCTGGGTATTATGGACATTATCCCGCCGAAAACCATTACGAACCCTCCGATCCAGACCCAGATCACGAGGGGGTTCACAGCCACCTTGAGGGTCACTTCCTGGTTTTCCCCGACAGCGGGCATGGTGACGTAAAGATCCTCAAGGAGGGTGGATCGCAGACTCACCTCGGTGGTGGGCTGCTCGGCGTTGGTGTAAAAGCGCCTTTCCGTCCGCATCTTGTCCAGGTACTGTCCATCCCTGAATATGGAGAACTCGGCGGCTTGCACCTCCCGGTTCCGGTCGGAATACGTTCCAGCTCGGTCATAGCGCAGGGTATAGTCCCCAACAGCGATGGTTTGGCCTTGCTTGAGAGTTGCCTGGTTCTCCTGCTTGTATGCGTAAGAGCCGGTAATGCCGATGACCATGAGCACCACACCGAGGTGGGCGACAAAACCACCGTACCGGCTTCTCATTTTCCACACCAGTTTCGGAAAAGCGATCAGGGCGCCCTCACCCGTCAACCTCACCCTCGCCCTCGTCCCGGTCCAGAACTCCTGGAAGATCGTACTTGCTATAAAGATGGACAAACTTACAGCAAGAAAAGGATACACTTCACGGATGCCTGCGATAAAAAGTCCCAGGCCGCCGGCGGTGGTGACGGCTGCAGGAAGCAGAAAGTTCTTTCTCAGGTTCGAGGCTGAGGCCTTGCGCCACC
Source organism: bacterium (assembly GCA_022865845.1). Taxonomy (GTDB): domain Bacteria; phylum BMS3Abin14; class BMS3Abin14; order BMS3Abin14; family BMS3Abin14; genus JALHUC01. The sequence goes on from JALHUC010000662.1 coordinate 1,915, forward strand.
CGATGAGCGGGCACAGCCCTGTAATAAGCAGGAGAAGCAGGAACAGGGGCGTGTTGACGCGGTTGAAAAATGGCTGGCTGACAGTGACTTTATTGCCCGTGACAGCTTCAGACAGAAGAGGGAACATGGTTCCAAAAAGGGTCGCGAAAGCCAGTGCCAGCAGGATAACGTTGTTAAACAGGAAGGTGCTCTCCCTGGAGAGGTAGGACTCGATGGAATGCTCTGACCGGAGTCTCTGGTAGCTAAACACGATGAGGCCGAATCCCAGCAATGCGGCGCCTGCCATAAAGACGAGGAAGTAACCACCGAGCCCCGTGGCCCCGAAGTCGTGCACCGACTGGAGGATGCCGCTACGCACAAGGTAGGTCCCGAAAAGGCACAGGACGAAGGTTAGAACGATCAGGACCATGTTCCACACCCTCATGATGTTGCGGCGCTCCTGGATGATGGAAGTGTGGATGAAAGCTGTGGCCACGAGCCAGGGGATAAAGGAGGCGTTTTCAACCGGGTCCCACGCCCAGTAGCCTCCCCATCCAAGTTCTACGTAGGCCCACTGGCCGCCCAGGATGATCCCGATGGTCAAAAAGACCCACGACAGTACGCTCCATACCCTGATTTTTTTTAGCCACGACTCGTCAGGATTGCCACCCATCATAGCTCCCAGGGCGTAGGCAAAGGGCACGGTGAACCCCACGTACCCGAGAAACAGGGTCGGAGGGTGGAAGATCATTCCCGGGTTCTGAAGCATCGGATTCAATCCCCGCCCGTCCCTGGAAGTGAAGGGCAGCAGTTCGAACGGGTTGGTCACCCTGGTCAGAAGGAAAAGGAAAAAGACCATGCATCCTGCCATCACCAGGTAGATGTATGGGGTCGGCCGTTGTTCGAGTTCGTTCCGGGTGTTGAAGGCCACGACGGCAGCGAAAAGACTCAGGGTCCATACCCAGAAAAGAAGCGACCCGTCCTGGCCGGCCCAGAAGGCTGTCAACTTGTAAAAGAAGGGCAGTGCCCTGTCGGAGTAGGACATGACGTACTCGACCTGAAACGCGTCGGTGGCGAAAAGGTAGGTGAGACTGAGCGCTGCCATGGTCGTAAATAGGGGAGTGAAAGCAAGGGCCCGTCGTCCGCCCATGATGTACCGGAAATCGTTCCGTATAATTCCGCCTACAAGAAGGATGATGGCTCCAAGAGCGAATCCGAGGGCTGCGTACTGTGAAAGGTTTCCGAGTTCAACCATGTTGTCTCCTACTGTGAAACCTGTTTTTCGTTTTCCGCCTCAGCCACGTATTTCGATGGACACTTGGCCAAAAGGATCGTTGCGTTGAACAGGTTGTCGTACTGACTGTAGCTTCCCTCCAGGATCACTTCGACATCCTCCTTGAAAGCGTCCGGCATGACGCCCTTGTAACTGGCCCGCATTGTTACCCTGTCGTTCTCCGTGTCCCTCACAGCGAAGCTGAGAAGAAGGTTCTCCTGATCGTATTGGATGGTGCCGCCCACAACCTCTCCGCTGATACGCAGGCTCTGCCCGTCGAAGATGCTTGCCTGGTCGAGAACCTCTGAGACGGTGCGGTAGTACACACCCGTATCCGATATGCCGGTGTACATCAGATAGCCCATAGCCATCAGGATAGCCGTTATTGCGAGGGGTACTTTAACTTTTTTGCTCATCATGCTTCACATCCTGTGTGCCTGGCTGGTCTATCCTGCTTTGCCGGTGACAGGGGCCAGTTGGATCCTGGTCCTGTTTCCGGCAGGTAGAATAGACTGTCGTCAAGGAACAGGTTATTCCAACTCACCGAGAGGGCTGTTAAGTCCACACGCGCCTTGAACTGTAAGGAAATATTATTCTGGAATACGGAACTCTGACTTTTGCGGGAGGCAGTGTACGGTTCGATACGGGAAAAAGGGGATCTCTCCACTTAAATAATCTCTTTTCTCTCCCCTTTTGATAGACAAGCGGCTCCAGAAAACTGCGTCTGCTATCTGGTTGAGAAGCTAAATATTATGAGTTTAAATGTCAAGCTTAAATTCATACAATAATAAATGGTAAATACATACCACCGGTGGGTATATTAAAGACCTATCAAATTGGTCAAATACCTCTTGACAATGCTCCCAATAATATTTATTTTCCTTGTAGAGAAAGAGGCTTGATTTGCGCCCCTTTTTTATTTCCTTATCCTGTGGAGGGGAGAGGGAGTTTATTCCATGAGGTCATCCCTTCCGACTGCCGGTATGTTGGTGATAGTATTCATCCTGATGCTACCGGCTGTTTCATTCGCCCTTTCCGCATCGAAAGTGACCCTGAATTTCATGTGCCCCTGCGGTACGTGCGATGAGGCGCTTTCCACCTGCGAGTGTCCTCAATCGGATGGATACCGATCCCAGATCGCCGGCATGGTAGGCAGCGGCTACTCCGAGGAGCAGGTCATCCAGAATTTTAAAGGGCAGTTCGGCCCATCGGTGCTCATTGCCAACGCGGCCCTGGCGCCCAATTCAGAGGGTCTGCTGTCCAAGGCGCCCAGCAAGAAGACGTTCGGCTTCATTCTTCTGTTGGCAAGCTTTTCTCTTGTTGCCTTCAGCTTGGGGAAATACACGAAAGCTGCCCCATCTCCCGCTCCGGCTAGACACAGGGCAAAGCAGCGCCCAAAGGCA
>JALHUC010000004.1 GCA_022865845.1 bacterium
CGTGACCGGGACCGGTGAGATCCGGGAACCCGAGGGAGAAGTACATCGCTCCCTGGCTAACCTCCAGAAAAAGACAGCCCTTTTGCCGGACTACCGTCTTGATAAGGAAGATAAGCAGGTCGGGACAGATTTGGATGAAGGATCGGCGGCAAGGCCATCCACCGAACCGGGTACTCCTCTTTCCGGGTTTGTGGGAGGGATCCTGACACTGCTACTCGCCGGTGCCCTGGGGCTATTTCTCAAACGGTACCACCTCCGAACCCAGGTCGGGCACAAAAAGAATAACACGTCATTATAACCGGACAGAATCTCCGGTGAAACGTTCAGATCAAGGACGACACCCCCCAGGGGAAAACAATGGGCAAACTGGAGCATCATTTTTACGATATCGGGTATATGGACACCCTTGCCGGCCAGGATACCGCTGTCCACCGGCTGGATCCCCGGGCCAAGCTCATCACTACCATGATATTTATCGCTGTCGTCGTATCTTTCGGTAAATACGAGGTATCGGCACTTATCCCCTTTATCTTCTACCCTGTCTTTCTCCTGGCTGCCGGGAACCTTCCCCTGGCATACATCCTGAGAAGGATCCTCCTGGTTTCCCCTTTTGCCATCCTTGTGGGGATTTTCAACCCCATTCTGGACCAGAACACTTTTATGATGGTCGGTGGTCTGTCAATCACCGGCGGATGGGTGTCCTTCGCTTCGATCCTCCTCCGTTTCACCCTGACTGTGGGAGCCGCCATGACCCTCGTGGCAGTTACAGGGTTTAACGCTGTGTGCATGGCCCTGGACAAACTGGGAGCTCCCCGCTTTTTTGCCCTGCAGCTTCTTTTCCTCTACCGCTACCTTTTTGTGCTTGTTGATGAGGCGGTGCGCATGGTGCGGGCTCGTTCCCTCAGGGTCTTCGATGGAAAAGGCATGAACATAACTGCCTACGGTTCTCTCCTGGGACACCTCCTCCTTCGCACCTTAAACCGCGCCCAGAGGATCCATTCAGCAATGTGGTGCCGTGGTTTTGACGGTAACATCCGGATAATGAAACCGTTTTCTTTCGGACGGGCCGAATATGTCTTTATGGCAGGATGGATCTCCCTTTTCGTCGCCTGGCGCCTTGTAAATTTCCCCCTTTGGCTTGGGGCGGCAGTTGCGGAGTTCATGGGATGAGTCATCATATTGTCGAAGCACAAGACCTTCACTTTACCTACCCGGACGGTACCGAGGTGCTGCGCGGGATCTCCTTCCGCATCACTCACGGGGAATCGGTTGCCATTGTGGGGGCAAACGGAGCTGGCAAGTCCACGCTTTTGCTCCACCTTAACGGCTACCTCACTGCGACAAGCGGTACCATCCGCATCGGCGACAGCCCGCTTTTACGGGAAAACCTCAAGCAGGTGCGGCGTGCCGTGGGGCTTGTGTTCCAGGACCCGGACGACCAGCTTTTCATGCCCACCGTATTTGACGATGTTGCCTTCGGTCCACTCAATATGGGGCTGCCCTTAACTGAGGTTAAAACCAGGGTCAAGGCAGCGCTGGAAACAGTGGGGGCGTGGCACCTCCATGACCGGCCGCCCTACAGGTTGTCAGGTGGAGAAAAGCGTGCGGTGGCCATTGCCACCGTGCTTTCCATGTCCCCGGACATTATGGTAATGGATGAGCCGTCTTCCAACCTCGACCCAAAATCGCGGCGCGTGCTCATCAACCTTTTGAGAGGTTTTACCCACACAAAGATCATCGCCACTCACGACCTGGACATGATCCTGGATCTATGTCATCGCACCCTCGTCATTCGTGAAGGCAGGATCATCGCCGACGGTCTTACGGCCGAGATCATGCGCGACGAGGAACTGCTGGCCTCAAGCAGCCTGGAAATGCCTCCCAGTTTAAGACCCTGTCCTGTCTGCGGAGAGGTAAATCAGTGCAGAGTGTAGAGTGTAGAGTCGCGGGTTTTAGAGTTTGAGGTTGGAATCAAGAACACTGAACGCGGAACGCAGAAGGCCCCCCCGACTGAGCGACTTGGCGAAAAAACAAAACCTAAAGAAAGAAACACAATTACGACAAAAGCAACAAGAGCTGTCCCTCGCAGCTTGTCCCGCCATAGCTGAAAGCGACGGCGGAAGGCGCGGAGTGCGCAGAGAAAGACTTAACTTTTGGGTAAACCTTTGAGATCTGGAATTTGAAACTGGATTTTTCTTGAATTTTGGATCACATTCTCAACGTAACGAACGGGTGGTGAAAAAATTGAGGTCTTTTTTTGCATAAGTTAACCCTGTGAAACCCTGTGTACCCTGTGGTTGATTAAGCTTTTAGAATTTGGCAGTTATCGGTTTTGTGAAAGCATAATTATTTTGCAGGCACTCATTCCCAGGATGAGCCTCTTTATATTTCAAGCTGAATCCAGCCGGCCCATCTCACAACCTTTTTCACCGTTGACAGAATTTATGTCTGTGATTATTTTTTTCAACGGGAAACCACATAACGTTTGAGGTTTGAGGTTTGAGGTTAAAATCAAGAACGCAGGAGGAAATTGACCGTCATTGCGAGGAGTCACGCTTTTAGCGTGACGACGTGGCAATCTAGAACTTCGAGATCGCTTCGCATGGTATCAGCTCGCGATGACAACAAATAATGTATGCGGTATTTTTTGCACTTTAGACCTTTGTTCATCCACCTTTTGAAATCGGAAATTTGAAATCTGGAATTTTTTGGAGGAAACCCTATGACCCTATCCCGGATTGAAGCGTTTAACCTCAGAAAGGAGTTCGGCAGCATTGTCGCTGTTGAAAATATCTCCTTTACTGTGGAGACAGGGGAGGTTCTCGGCTTTCTTGGGCCCAACGGTGCCGGGAAAACCACAACCATGAGAATGCTTACCGGCTATCTGAGACCCACCAGGGGAGATGTCTCCATATGCGGGATCAACATGCTGGCCAACCCTGTAAAGGCAAAGGCATGCATCGGGTACCTGCCCGAAGGTGCTCCCCTTTACCCGGAGATGACCCCGGCCACGCTTCTGAGGTTCACCGGGCAAGCCAGGGGGCTGGGTGGAAAAGAGCTGGAAAACCGTATGGATGAAACAGCCGACCTGGTTAACCTCAGGGAGGTCTGGAACCAGTCTATTGAGACCTTATCCAAGGGTTACAAACGCCGGCTGGGCCTGGCACAGGCGATCCTTCACAACCCGGAGGTTCTTATACTCGACGAGCCGACGGATGGCCTCGATCCCAACCAGAAACAGGAAGTGCGACTGCTGGTAAGGCAGATGGCCCAATCCAAGGCCATCATCATCTCGACTCACATTCTCGAGGAAGTTCACGCAGTCTGCACTCGCGCTGTGATCCTTGCCAGCGGCCGCATCGTGGCCGACGGAACCCCTGTAGAACTGGAAAGCATGGCGTCGGATCATAACGCCGTTACCATTCTTCTTCCAACGACAGGGGCATCACAATTCGCCGAGAAGCTCGAGAAAATTCCTACCGTCAGTGCTGTCAAGATCACCCCTGAAGGTGAGGACCGGTGTATCGTCCAGGCTTTCCCCTCCAGGGGCAGCCTCATTTTGACACAGGTCACGGATCTCATCAGGGAACAGAATCTAAACGTTCTGGAACTCAGACAGGAACCAGGGCGCCTCGACGAAGTATTTAGAAACCTCACCATTCCGACAACGGATCCTGCTTACGGAGGTCAGGCATGAACATCGCTGCCATTTACAGACGGGAAATGAGAAGTTACTTCTCTACTCCCCTGGCCTATGTCTTTATCGTGATATTCCTCATGCTCGCGGGCATCTTTACATTCTATCTTGGCGGCTTTTTCGCCCGTGCTCAGGCAGATCTGGAGCCTTTTTTCACCTGGCACCCCTGGCTCTACCTGTTTCTGGCCCCGGCTCTGGGCATGCGGCTATGGGCTGAGGAAAGAAAAACGGGGACATTCGAACTTCTCATGACCCTCCCTGTATCCATGGGCGACGCGGTCCTGGGGAAGTTCCTGGCCGCCTGGTCCATGATGGCCATCTCCCTTGCCCTCACCTTCCCCATCTGGATCACCGTCAATGTGTTAGGAGCTCCTGATAACGGAGTGATCGTGGCAGGTTATTTGGGAAGCCTGCTTATGTCGGGCGCCTACCTGGCTGTGTCCGCCTGTGTTTCATCCGCCACACGAAATCAGGTGATCGCCTTCGTCGTGTCGGTGGTTCTGTGCTTTATCTTTCTGCTCCTGGGTTTTCCTCTCATTCTGGACCTCTTCAAACCGCTGCTTCCAGGCGCTGTGATCAGTTTCATGTCCACGATGGGGTTCCTTCAGCACTTTGATTCCATTGTGAGAGGGGTTGTGGACATAAGAGACGTTCTTTATTTCATCACCTTCATCGGACTCTGGCTCTATGCAGGAGCCTGGGCCGTGGATCACCATCGAAGCTGAGAGGGAGGACGGAATGGATCGAAGGACTATTTTCTCACCGGTTGGCCTTCTGGCCGCAGTTGTTCTGTTTATTGCCATCAACCTGGCATCGGGTCCTGTCCTGCGCTGGGCCCGGGTAGACCTGACCCAGGGAGATCTTCACAGCCTCTCGGACGGAACCATCAACATCCTTCAGAAGCTGGAAAATACCATCACCTTGAAACTATTCTGGTCCGAGGATGCTGCCGCAGACCTGCCTGGACTTAAAGTATTCGCGAGGAGGGTCAAGGAGACTCTTCAGGAATATGAAGCCAGGGCGAGCGGAAAGATAAAGCTTACCATCGTCGACCCGAAGCCCTTTTCCGAGGAAGAGGATGAGGCGGTGGGTTTTGGACTTCAGGGTGTCAGCGTTCAGGAGGGAGGCGACAGCCTCTATTTCGGGTTGGCAGCAACTTCAGAAGATGGACGAAGCCTCATAATCCCGTTCATACAGGCTGACAGGGAGGTCTTTTTTGAGTACGACATCAGCCAGATGATCCACACACTGGCCAATCCGGAAAAGGTCAAGGTGGGCCTTTTGAGCGCCCTGCCCATTTCAGGTGGTCCCACCCCCCAAAACCCCTTCCAGCAGCAGATGCCCTGGATGATATCTGACCAACTGCATCGCCAGTTCGACGTGGAGGTTATCCTGAGTGAGAAGGTGATACCGGAAGATGTGGACGTCCTCATGGTTGTCCACCCCCACGGTCTTTCAGACAGCGCCCTGTACGCTGCCGACCAGTTCGTTTTGAGAGGAGGCCGCGCCCTCGTTTTCGCGGACCCGGTGAGTGAATTCGAATCCGCCAGCCGCCCGGGTGCGGGTGTCTCCGAAGAGGGTACAGCGGACAAA